>NZ_CDWTMG010000405.1:0-2514 GCF_977945845.1 Frankia sp. CcMO1 | reverse complement strand
TTCGAAGAGCCCGGATACCCGGACCGCGCCGATGCAGCGGTCCAGGAGATGCGTGCAGGGATGCGCGCATCGCTGACCGGCCCAGCGCTCACGTGGAACACCGCCGAGGAAGATCTCTACACGGCGATCGCTGTGTCCCACCTTCCAGGCCGCGGACGGATGGCGGTCATCCACGGCACCCGCGCCGCCGCCACGTTCGGCGACGACTGGCAGGGTATTGGCCTTGCGCATGTTGCGGTCGCCCGTGGCCACCTCGATGGGGACAGGCCCGCCCTGGACGCGGCGGGAGCCGCCGGGCTGGACGCAGTCGCAGCGATCCAGACATGTCCGAATGCGGTAGTCGAGGACCGCATCCGCGAAATCGCCGTCCCTCTGAGCCGAGCGGCCGGGGACGATCCCACCGCGCTGGAGTTCACCCGTCGAGTTACCGACGTCTGACCCCTGTCGCCCCTGGTGCCGTGGCGCCGCCGGTGCGGCGGGCCGCACCACCTATCTGTCAGGAGGCCGTACCTGTCGAGACCCAGACTCGTGTCTCGTTAAGGGCCTCCTTACGGAGGAGGGCATCGCTGAGGTTGATGCCGCACCGGTTCGCGATGGCGCACACGAAGATCAAAATGTCAGCGAGCTCCTCGTCGACGGAGCCGACGACCGACCCTGTCGCGGTGCTGAGGTTCTCGCTTTTGCGGACGGCTTTGAACAGCTCACCGACCTCCTCGCCCAGCAGCAGAGCCTGCTCCGTGACGCTGCGCTCGGAGAACCCCCGTTCCTTCTCCATGGCGGCGACGTACTGCTGGAACTCGGTCAGGTCAAAGCCGGCGGCCAGCGGACGCATGGCGGTGGACCTTTCTCTGCGTGAGGTGTGAGCCCGGCCGGTGTTGCTGGGAGAGTCAGATGGCCAGGGTGAGCTGGTTGGGGTCGTGGCGGACGGCGGTCGGGGTCCGGTCGCGCCAGCCCGTGCGCAGCGCGGCGGTAAGCGTATCGGCGGCGGCGGCGACACCGCGGGTCAGGGCGGTTCGGTTGCGGACGACTGTCGGAATGACAGTTCGGGTGACGGGGTGCCACGCCCACGTGCCCTGGACCTGCCCGTCGAGCACGATCGTGGGTAGCGCTTCACCGATCTGATTGAACGCCTGTTCTGTCGGTAGGCCGCCCAGATACCTCTCTCGGGTCTCGAAGTACGCCTTGAGCGCGACGTCTTCGTGGGCGAGCAGGTGTAACCCGCTCGTGTAGGCGGCGGGATCGGCAGCCAGGAACTGTTCGTACCGGGCGGTGGTCATGTAGGCCCGGGCTGGGCTCCACGGTGTGGTGACCTCCAGCCACTCGGCATCCGAGGCGTTCAGCGCGGCGGTGATGGCGGTCCGGGACAGGGCCGACCACCACGTCGCGTCCTTGAGAGTCGCTGGCCCATACCGGTCGAAGTAGGCGTACACCAGCGTTCGCGTCGCCTTTCCGGGATCCTGCGCGACGTCCAGGCCGGGGTGGACGTCGGAGGTCAGCGCGAAGGCTCGGCGTTCTGCATTCCAACAACCGGACTGGTTCAGGTAGGTGAGCAATCCCTGTTCCCACGCCGTTTTCACGGCGACGCGGACGGCCGCGACCGGCTCGCCGCAGGCGGTCAGGACTGCTTCGATCTGCCGCACCGGCACCGGGCCGCCCGCGAGCAGCCGCATGAGCAGCCGGGTCACCCGGGTCACGACGGGCTGGGACACACCGGCGTTGACGGCCATTCGGGCGGCGTCGCGCAACCGGTAGCGGGCGGTCGCGGCATGCGCGACGGCCGCCAGATCGAGCGGTAGAAGATGCAGCGTCTTGCGCATGCACCGCAGCGTGGTGAGGCCCGACTGGGGGGCGAATAGCGATGTCGCGGCTTCGGGGCTGGCAGCGCGGGCGAGGACGGTCGCGAACGGACTGGGTAAGCGCGCGGCGTGGAGGCCCAGCCCGGCATATGCGATCTCGGCGACGGACGACAAACGATGATCGGGATGCAGCCCTTGCCGGGTGAGCGTCCAGTTCCACAAGTAGCTGGCCTGGTCGGCTGTGAGCGTGACGGCTCCGGCGGTACGGGGAGCGACGGCGACCACCGCAGCACGCTATCAGCGGTCCGTCGCCCCGCCATGCACGGGCCTGGCCGAGTCGGGTTCATCCCTGTGCATTCCAGTGGTCTTCGACGAAGTGGCGTAGCCGCTGGTAGGAATCTTCGGTCTCCTGCCACTGCTCCGCGGTGCCCCACCAGTGCCGGTTGTTGTGGTGGATGTGGAACTTCGACCAGTCGCGGTCCCAGTCGGGCTGGGTGTGCGTGCCGTGCAGCGCGTACCGGTCGGGATCGGCGTAGACCTGTGTGCCAGGCAGGGGGACGAACCGGAACAGCGACACCCGGCTCAGGGACGATCCCAGCTCGGCCAGCAGGCTCATCGTCTCCGCGGTGGTCTCGGCATTCTCCCCGGGGAAGCCGTGGATGATGAACGCTTTGCCCTCGATCCCCGCGTCGGCGGTCGCTGCGAACGCCGCTTTGAT
>NZ_CDWTMG010000404.1:0-2520 GCF_977945845.1 Frankia sp. CcMO1 | reverse complement strand
TTTACTGGGAATCCTGGTCAATATCGACAACGGTGGCACGTTCACCGATGTGTGTGTGACGGACGGTGAACGCATCGTGCATGCGAAGACGCCGACGACCCCGCACGATTTAACGCCGTGTTTCGTCGATGGGCTGCGGACGGTGTCCGACCGGCTGTATGGCGAGGAGGACACCGCTCGTCTGTTGCGCGAGACGGAGTATCTGCGCTATTCGACGACGTCGGGTACGAACGCCGTGGTCGAGCGGAAGGGCGCACCGGTCGCCCTGCTGGTCGACAGCGGTGCGGAGGAGGATGTCTATGGCATTGTGAGGCTGGTCGACGCCTCGCTGTGGCAGGCCCTGGTGCCGCATCCCCCGGTCGGGATCGCGGTGGGCGCCGACGGGTCGGTGGGCTTGGCGGAGTTCACGACGGCGATCAACGAACTGTTGGCGACGAGTACCTCGCGGATCGTGATTGCGCTGCGGAGCGCGGCGGCGGAGCGGGCGATCAAGAATCTGTTGTTGGAGCGGTACCCGCGGCATCTGCTGGGCGCGGTCCCGTTCACCCTGTCGCATGAGCTTGTGCACGACGTCGACGACGCGCGGCGGGTGCTGACCGCGGTGCTGAACTCCTACCTGCACCCGGGGATGGAGCACTTCCTCTACGGCGCGGAGAAGGCGTGCCGGGAGAACGGGCTGGCCCGCCCGCTGCTGATCTTCCGGAATGACGGGGACTCGGCCCGGGTGGCCAAGACCACGGCGTTGAAGACGTGGGGTTCCGGGCCGCGGGGTGGGCTGGAGGGCAGCGTCGCCTACGCCTCGCTCTATGACGCGGACGTGCTGGTCGGGGTGGACGTGGGTGGCACCACGACCGACGTGTCGGTCGTGGTGGACAAGGCCCTGACGGTGCACGCGCACGGCCGGGTCGATTCGGCGCAGACCTCGCTGCCGATTCCGGACCTGAGCAGTGTCGGGCTGGGTGGCAGTTCGGTAGTCCAGGTCGTCGACGGTCAGATTCAGATCGGTCCGCGCAGTGTGGGTGCCGCGCCCGGCCCGGCGTCTTTCGGCCGTGGTGGCACCGATGCGACGGTGACCGATGCCCTGCTGCTTGCCGGGGTGTTGGACCCGGACAACTATCTGGGTGGGGATCTGAAGTTGGACCCGGCCCGGGCGGAGCGGGCGTTGCTGACCCATGTTGGGGAGCCGCTGTCGTTGTCGGCGCAGGCCGCGGCGCTCGCGGTGTTGCGGGTGTTCGAGGAGCAGGCGGGGGCCGCGGTCAAGGAGATGATCTCCGCGGCGGGTCGTGAGCCGGGTGAGGCCACGCTGCTGGCCTTCGGTGGCGCCGGTCCGGTGCTTGCCTCGGGGATCGCGCGGGCGGCGGGGATCGCGCGGGTGATCGTGCCGCATCTGTCGGCGGTGTTCAGCGCGTTCGGTATCGGTTTCAGCGGGTTGGCGCACGAGTACAGCGTGCCGATGCCGGGCGTCGACGTCGAGGTGAAGGCGGCCCGGGACGATCTGCTGACCCGCGCGCGGCGTGACATGTTCGGTGAAGGCGTGTCCATCGACGAATGCACTGTCGAGACCTGCGGTCGATTCATCGTCGACGGCGTGTTGCGGGACGAGACGTGGACCGACGGGTCGTCTCCCGGGCAGGCCGATCAGCTGGTGGTGCGGGCCTGGTATCCGCTGCCGACCTTCGAGCTCGTGGCCGACGAACACGCCACGGTGCAGCCGGCGGCCGCGGACGGATCGCGTCGTATCCATTTCGCTGACGGTAACGAGCAGGAGATTGCGGTCTACCGTCCGGAGAATCTGGGACCGGGGCAGGGAGCCGCGGGGCCGGCGCTGGTCGCGGGTGACTATCTGACCTGTCTGATCGAGCCCGGGTGGGGGTTCCGGGTGAGCAGCAACTCTGACCTGATCCTGGAGGCCCAGCAGTGAGCGAGCAGCAGTCCACCGTGAACATCACCGAGTATCTCGCGATTAATCTGGCGACCGAGCGATGGACCTGCCGGGTGTGCGGACAGGACATCGCGAACGCCCGCGAGAACTACAAGGAGTCGAAATGAAATAACTTGCGCGTTTCGAACCCTCCACAGGCCTGTGACTTGCGATGATGCTCTCGATCACGTATTTGTTACTTCATTACGTCCCCCAAGACCGGGCTGCTGGTCTACAACCGTGACCCGCGGGAGATTCACCGGCCGATCCTGGACGAGAGCTACGAGTTCACCTACGCCCCCGACCCGGCCTGGTGCCGGATCGTCGAGTTCTACTGCCCGGGTTGCGGGACGCAGGTGGAGAACGAGTACCTGCCGCCTGGTCATCCGTTGACACACGACCTCGAACTCGATATCGACGCGTTGAAGCGTCGTCACCTCAGCGATGTGGAGGGCTAGGGACATGCGGCAGGTAAGCGTTGACATCGGTGGTACGTTCACCGACTGCTTTCTTGTCTACGACGACGCCTACATCGAGGCGAAGTCGCTGACCACGCACCACAACCTCGCCTCCGGGTTCATGGATGCCCTGGCAAAGGG
>NZ_CDWTMG010000403.1:0-2526 GCF_977945845.1 Frankia sp. CcMO1 | reverse complement strand
TGGCTGGGGTCTCACGCCCACCCCGGTTAACTTCGAAGACCCGACATACCCAGCAGACAGGAAGCCGACACGACCACCTGCATCTCGATACTGACACGGTCACGATCCTGCCCCATCAGCAGGTCGTAGAAAACGTCGGCCCGACGCTGGTCGAGCCCGCGACCGTCCTGCGCACCGCCTGCTCTCCTCGCCAGAAGGTCCACCCGTCGAAACGCCGCGAGCATGCGGTCTGCCGGAAGCGATGCCGAGATGCGGCCCATACCATCCGGCTCGGCCCGCACCGTCACCCGACGCGCCTTCGCCGCCCTGCGGCGACGCTGCTCCGCGCCCTGGGGACGTAATGAAGTAACAAATACGTGATCGAGAGCATCATCGCAGGTCATAGGCCTGTGGAGGGTTCGAAACGCGCAAGTTATTTCATTTCGACTCCCCTGAGGGTCTACCACCACCACACGCCGTCGCACGGCGGCCGCGAACGCTGCGTGGCTTGGCCGCCCACCCCGGCGCAGAACCGTCTCCGCCACGTCCGCGGCTTGGCTGTCCGACAGGTTGGCCGTCAGTCGTTCCAGCACGGCCAGCCGCTGGGAATCCAGCTCACCATGTTCAAGAGCAGTCAGCGCGGCCGGCATGCGGTGGACGACGCCGACCGCGAAACCCAACTGCTTGTTTCCCGACGCTGATGATATTCTCAGCTCGGCAGCCAGTTCGTCTCCCGCGAACTCGTGAAATCCCCTGGCAGCCCCGCTCTCATCCTCTTCCGTGGGCGGCCGTAGCTGCGCGAACCTCGCTCTCACGAGCAGCCGTGCCGCCTCCCAGCGTGCGATCTCCCGACCGATCGCCACATCCGCTCGGAGACATCCGTCCGCGTCGAATTCAGCTACACGACGACCATAAACCATCGATGAGTCCAGGCGACGGGAAAGAGAACCACTGTCGTCGACCCCGGTGTCGCGGGGGCCCAGGGCCTCTGCTTCCTCGCGCGGGCTGGACTCGTCCGAACTGGGCTTACCCGGACTGGACTGTGAGCCGGGCCGAAGCGATGAACTGGGTCTGGTCGCTGGATGCATCATGCCGCCTGTCATGGGCACTTGGAGGGAACGGTTGGATCTGTTGGCAGGAACCGCCGCCGATTCGCCCGAACACTCCGATCATCGAACATGTGTTCGAGTATAGTGCTCGCTGGCGCCGTTCATCAAGTCCAGCGTCTCATCAAGTCCAGCGTCGTCAAGTCCATCGTCTCGACGGCCGGGCAAGCTCGACGGCCGGGCAAGCTCGACAGCAGAGCAAGGAGGTGGAAGGTGTTGAACGCCCAAGTCGCCGCCGTGGCGGCTCCTCCGCGGGGCGCGCTGACGGCGCTCGTCGCCCTACGGAGCGCTCGGCGATGTCACCCGGGCCACGCCGGCGACCGACGATGGCGCTCACATGATCGATACCATGAGTGTCCTCGCGGTGGAGCCGGGCGTGTCACCGACGCGGGAGGCAGGACGTAGGTTCGGAGAAGATTTCGCGAACGGTGTGGGAAGAGGGACAGGACAGTGCCGAGGGAGACGGGGCGCAGACTGATCGCGCAGAACAAGCGCGCCCGGCATGACTACGACATCCTCGACACCTACGAGGCTGGGCTGGTGCTCCGTGGCACCGAGGTGAAGGCGCTGCGGGCCGGGCGGGCCTCGCTCGTCGACGGGTTCGCCCAGATCAGCGATGGTGAGATCTGGCTGCACAACGTGCACATCCCCGAGTACACCGAGGGGACCTGGACGAACCACGCCCCCCGCCGCAAGCGCAAGATGCTGCTGCATCGGGTGGAGATCGAAAAACTGGTCGGTAAGACCCAGGAGGGTGGGCTCACGCTGGTCCCGCTCTCGCTCTACTGGAAGGACGGGCGGGCGAAGATCGAGATTGCGCTGGCGCGTGGCCGCAAGTCGTACGACAAACGGCACGCGATCGCGGAGCGGGACGCGGCCCGGGAGATCGGCCGGGCGATGGGCCGCCGAGCCAAGGGGCGCTACCTTTGATAGCCAGCCGTCCATGACACCGTCCGTGGGGCCGCCGATGTTCCTGTCGACGTTCCTGTCATGGTTCCCGTCGTCGTTATTTCGTCGTCGTGCCGCGGATTCGCCGGTTCCGGCACCATCCGAGTCGCCGTGACCGCCTCCGACGGCGACCGGCTGGCGCAGCTCGAGGCCCTGCTGAGCGCACAGGGTGAGGCGGTGCTGGCGGCGGCGGTCGCGGCATTTGCCGAGGATGAGCGTGCTGGTGGAGGCGCGGCCCGGGAACTGGCTGTCGGTGCCCGCCTGCGCGCCGAGGGCGTGTCCCCCGCGCTCCTCGCCTCCGCGTTCACTCAGGCGGAGCTGAGGCGGCGCGCGATGGTCAAGTTTGCCCGGGCCGATCGGATGTTCTTCACCCGAGCCGGGTTGGAACAGGCGTCCTCGCAGGCGGCGGCCGAGCATCGGGCCGCGCGGTTCACCGGCCTAGGGCCTGTTTGGGAAGTTTATCGGGGCAGCCATTCGTTGATCGCGGCGATGG
>NZ_CDWTMG010000402.1:0-2555 GCF_977945845.1 Frankia sp. CcMO1 | reverse complement strand
TTTACCGTAGCTGAGCAGCACAATGGCACCGGGAACCCGACGGACCATCCGAAGATCGACACGGCGACGCCGCATTCAGCTCGGATCTGAAACTACTGGATGGGCGGCAAGGACAACCACCCGGTGGACCGCGAGGCCTCGGATGATCTGACTTTTGAAGGTTTCGCGCGGCCCTACCTACCGATAACGGGGAAGTAGGGACTGCTGCATCGGCGGGGGCCGGGGGCCGCGCCGACATCGGGGCATGGTCGGATGATGGCTCGCTGCCGCCCTTGTCCGCCTGTCCCGGTCCCGGAGTTCACGGATTTCGGTTCCCACCCGAGGTGATCGTGCTCGCGGTCCGGTGGTACCCGCGCTACGCGCTGGGTTCCGTTCCGCCCAGACGATCAGCGCCGGACACGCGTTCGTGCGGAATCTTCGCCGCGGACACTACGAACCTGACGTCGACGCCGACCCGTAGGTGCGGCTGACGGCTGCCTTCGCCGAGCTCATGCGGGCGATCTGATCACCGATCCGGCCGGGTTCATCCTACCGTACTGTCCCGCAATGCAACAGACCCCCGGGGCCTAGCCCGCACCACTCCCCGGGCAACGTTCCGGGGAACGTCGCCCGGGAACGTTCCCCGGAACGCAACACGCCCGGGCCCCATCCCTATGTACTCCTCCGGGAAAAACGGCCGCCGCGCGTGCCGTTGCCCGCATGGGATGGCGCCGACGGCGGGTCGTACGACCTCGTGGCCACCCTCGCCGGCCGGCGCTGGGCGGGTACGCCGCCAGCGGTTTCGCGGCGCCGATCCAGGTGCACCAGCGCGGGGAGGACGACCGCTCGCACCACGAACGCGTCGAGCGCCACACCGACCGCCAGACCCACCCCGAGCAGCTTCAGCGTGCGGGACGGCTGCGCCATGACCACCGACAACGCCAGGATCATGATGAGGTTCATGGTGAGGACGACGTGCCCCACGTCGGCGTGGCCGCGGCTGACCGCGTCGCCTTCGAGCGCCCGCCAGCCTGGCGCATCGGTTTCGCGCAGTCTGCTCAGCAGGCTCAGGTTCATGCCCGGGGACAGGCCGAACCCGACGACCAGCACGAAGACCAAGATGAACGGTTCGATCGGACCAGCCTGGAGGCCCAGTTTCCCGGCGAAACGGTCCTGCTGGAAGAGCGCCGCCAGGACACCGACCGTTGCGAGGCCGCACGACAGCTCCGAAACGGCGAGTACGGCGGCAGTGACGCGCGAGGAGGCCGTGAGGAAGGTCAGCGCGCCCACCGCGAGCAGGACCACGAACACGAACATCGGCAGCGCGCCGCGGAAATCCGCGGCCATGTCGGCGAACAACGCCGCCTGCCCGCCCACGTAGGCGCGGATCACGGTGGGCCGCAGGACCGCCGGCAGGACGTCGTTCCGCAGTCGGTGCACCAGGTCGTAGGAGTCCGTCGACCGGGGACCCGCCTGCGGCAGCACCTGGATCAGGGCCAGGCCCGACTCGGGACTGTCGAACGAGGCGTACGCGTGTTTGACCCCCGGCGTCGTGTTGAGGGCGGTGACGACGTCGGTCACGGTGACGGTCCGGCTGCCCTCCCCCCGGTCGACGACGACGAGCATCGGCCCGTTAAGACCGCTGAAGAAGTCGCGGCTGACCACGTCATACGCGCGCCGCGCGGTGGCCGACGTGGGCTCCGCGCCCGCGTCGCCGCCACCGAGCCGCAGGGTGACCACCGGCGCTGCCAGGGCGACGAGCAGCACGCACGCCGCGGCCACGGCGACAGCCGGGTGACGCCCCACCTGCCTGGCCCACCACGATCGCACGCCCGGCCGGTGCGGTAGGCCACGACCCGTCGTGGTCAGGGAATGCCGTCCGAGCCAGCCCAGCATCCGGGTGCCGCCGAGGACGAGCAGCGCCGGCAACAGCGTGAGGGTGACCAGGGCACTGAGCACCCCGGCCACCCCGGCCGCGAGGACGACTCCCGTGAACGGGCCCAGGTTCAGCAGGAGCACCCCGGTCATCGCCACGCTCAGGCACACGCCACCGGAGGCCAGGGCGGCTACCGACTTCACCATCGCCTCGGTGGCCGCGTCGACCGGGCTCACGCCCCGCGCCAACGCGGTCTGCGCCCGGTAGACGACCAGGACGGACCCGCCCAGGCTGACCCCAAGGGCGATCATGCCGCCAAGTAGAGCGGCGAAGGGAGTCGTCAGGACGTAGTGGGACAGCACCGTCGTGACGGCCACGGTGGTGACGGTGGCCATGGCCGCGACGACCGCGGCGATCATGGCGGCCACCCTCGAACGCAGGGTCAGGCACAAGACCGCCAGCGCGACGGCGAGGGCGGCCAGCAGCGGTCGGATCGGGACGCCGGCCGAGGTGAGCGCGGTCGCGCCCGGTCCGCCCAACTCCACCTGAAGCTCGGGGCCGCTGTAGGACCGGGCCGTGGCCGAGACCCGTCTGATCGCGCCGAGGTCGAGTTCGAGCGCCGACGCTTTCATGATTACCGGAGCCACCGCCGTGCGCCCGTCGGCACTGACCGGTGACACACCCAGCACCGTCCTGCCTA
>NZ_CDWTMG010000401.1:0-2562 GCF_977945845.1 Frankia sp. CcMO1 | reverse complement strand
CAGGCCCTAGCGCCATCCGGGCCTGCCCAACCTGTCCGCCGAGCCCCACGAGACCGGCTGGCTAGGCCGGCACGGGTCCCACGCCGGTCGTCAGGCTCGCAAGCTTGGCGACGTTCTCCCCGACCGTGTCGTCGTTGCGGGGGACGTAGTGCGCGTCGAAGGCGATCTTCCGGCCGTTTTCCAGGTAGTAGCGCAGGAAGGCTGCGGTCGCCGGCCGGCGCAGGGCGTCCGTGCGGGCGTAGACGAACAGCGGCTTGCACAGCGGCAGGTAGACGCCGGTGCCGACCGACACGGCGTTCGGCGCCACGCACCCGTCACCATTGTTGATTTCGACGCCGCGCAGCTTGGTGCCGAAGGTCTCGTAGGTGGGGAAGTCGAGGTAGCCGATGGCCGAGCGGTCGGCGGCCACGTCGTTGGCGACCCCACTGAGATCGGCCTGCCGGTAGTCGCGGGACCGGTCGCTGGCGTTACTGATCGTGGCGTTGAACACCTGCGCCTGCACGGAGCCGCGCGGCGGCCCGACAAACGTGATCGGCTCGTCCGGGAACGACGGGTCGATCTGGCTCCACCGGGTGACGGCGGAACCGGCCCCCCACACCTGCTTGACCTGCCGCAGGGTCAGACAGTGCAGCCAGGTGTTCTGCGGGTTGACCACGATCGGCAGGGTGTGGTGCGCCACCTCGAACCCGACGACCTTCTTCTCGCAGTCGGGGTTCTTGACGAATCCGGGATTGAGTTCGAACGAGGCGCCGGCGATGTCGGCCTTGCCGCTGCACAGCGCGGCGAAACCGTCCTCGGTCGTCGTGGGCTCGATGCTGACGGTGACGTTGCGCTGCACCTGACGGAACTCGTTGTAGGCGGTCTCGGTAATCGGGGCGGCCTCCGAGGATCCCGCCACCCGGACGAGGTTCACGGCGGAGGCGGGTGGCCCGGTCGGGCCGGTGGCGGATGGGGCCGGCGACGCGGTGACCGCCGGGGCGGCCACCGCGTCCGCCCCGGAGTCACGGCCGGTCAGCACCACGGCGAAGGTCGCCCCGAGGGCCAAGAAGAGGACCACGACAATGGCGGCGACGACCGTGGCCCGCCGGGACCCGAAGATTCCCCGGCTGTCCCCGGCGGAGGCACCGTGCGGGCCGCCCGCACCGCCCGTCGAGAGGTCCGAGGGCAGGTCGAGCTTCCCCGGCGGCCCGAGCAGAACGTGGTCCCGATCGGCGCCCACCGGCATGAGGCCGGGCGGGATCCGGTGACCGGGCGTGTCGGACGGGCCCGGGCCGTCGGCGGCGATCCCCGGCGGTGGGGGATCCGCCGCGCCACCCGAGGAGATCACCGTGTCGTCCCCGGCGCCCGAGCCGTGCAGCGCGGAGCCGTCCGGGCCGCTGAGCACCGTCGCCGCGACCGTCACGCCGTCCGCCTCCGGCACGCCTCGGACCCCGGCCGGACCCACTGTGCCCGCGAACCCCCTCGGCCCGGACAGGAAGGGCGGCCGCGAGACCAGGTCCGCGGCGTCCGGCGGCCGGATCACCGCGGTGACGTCGGAGGGCTCCTGGGCGGAAGGTTCCTCGGCGTCACCGGCATCGCCCGACGCGCCGGAACCGCCGGCGGCCACCGCCCCGACGGCTCCGAAAGCTCCGGGCACACCCGGAACACCGACCGCGCCGAGAACACCCGGAACACCTGGAACACCGGGTGCGCTCCCGGCACCGACGGCGCCGAACCGGTCAGCGAGGTCGGCGGCGAGCAGCGCCGCGCCCATCGCCACATCCGCGTCCGAACCGTGGTCGATCCGGCCGATCCCGCTGAAGGTCTCCCGCAGCCGGCGGGCCACCAACGGAAGGTGGGAGATCCCGCCGGACAACAGGATCCGGGACAGCTCGGCGGAGGTCACCGGCACCGAGCGGAGCGCCCGGCGGAAGGTCATGATCGTGTCATCGACGATCGGGCCGATGAGGGTCTCCAGCTCCGCCCGGCTCAGCGTGACGAAGGTATCGACTCCGGGAAGGGAGACCGGAACGTCGACCTCGTCCTCACCGGAAAGGATCTCCTTCGCCTGCGCGCACTCCCGCCGCAGCCTGCCGAGCGCGGTCCGGATCATCGGGTCGGAACGGTCAAGCGCCGCACGCTCGACACTCGCGCCGGTCAGCACCCGGTCGACCAGGAGCTCGTCGAGCTCGAGGCCGGCGCCGTGGCGCAGACCCGCGGCCAAGCCGAGCAGCTGGAACCCGAACGGCGAGAAGGACAGGATCCCCGTGTCGAGGAAGCCGGCGCCGAAGTCGTACCATCCGACCAACTCAACGGTCTGGGTCGAGGAGCCGTGAGACAGCAGGGTTCCGATCGCGTCGGCGGCCGGGAACGCCGCGACGGGCACCGTGACATCGGAGAGCTGGCTCACGGCGTCCGCGAACACCTCGCGCCGGGCCGCCGACCAGAACGTCGGGAACGTCACGACGACCTGGTCCGGCTCCGACCCGAGCTGCTCGGTGGCGGCCGTGACGACGTAGGGCCTGTTTGGGAAGTTTATCGGGGCAGCCATTCGTTGATCGCGGCGATGGTGACTGTTGCTTC
>NZ_CDWTMG010000400.1:2546-3648 GCF_977945845.1 Frankia sp. CcMO1 | reverse complement strand
GGTGACCGGCGAGGTTACACACGCGTTCGCGTCACCCCGGACGAATGGCGCGCGGACATGCGGGTCGTCGCCGACATCGCCACTCGCCCACGTCCACGGATGCCACCTGGGTGGTCGAGAACGGGCGGCCCGGCGCGCGGCCGGCCTGAGAGCGAGCGTGCGGCGACAGCACGCTCCGGCCCTGCTGGCCCGCACTGCCGACCGCTTTCCACCCGATTCATCGGAAAAGGCACGGGAATTCGACCACCGGATGACCTCCACCGGGTGGCCTCGCCTGCCTGCGCATCGCGAATAAATCCGAAGAAACTCGACGGTTCTACGGCCAGGACACCGGTCGCCACGTTAGCCTTTCCCCGGCCCGTCCGCCGCTTTCCACGCGCATTCTGGCGCCGTGCGGACGACGAACATCGGGAGCCGAACGTGACGATTCTACACCAACCGAGAGAACCGGGCGGAGCAGCGGATAGCGGGACGCAGCCGGTGGATGTCGTCGCCGCGCACACCAGGCCACGTACCCCTTTGCTCGGCTATCTGCGGACGACGTCCCACAAGGACATCGCCATCCTGTACGCCGTCACGTCGTTCGGGTTCTTCCTCTTCGCCGGTGTCCTGGCCGTGATGATGCGGGCGGAACTCGCCCGCCCGGGGCTGCAGTACTTCTCCAACGAGCAGTACAACCAGTTTTTCACGCTGCACGGCACACTGATGCTGCTCATGTTCGCCACCCCACTGGCGTTCGCGTTCGCGAACTTCCTGGTGCCGCTGCAGATCGGCGCGCCGGACGTGGCGTTCCCGCGGCTGAACGCGATGTCCTACTGGTTCTTCCTGTTCGGCAGCCTGGCGGTGATCTTCGGGTTCCTGACCCCGGACGGCACCGCGTCCTTCGGCTGGTTCGCCTACTCGCCATTGAACAGCAAGGTGTACTCGCCGGGAGTGGGCTCCGACCTGTGGGTCGTGGGTCTCGCGGTCTCCGGTGTCGGTACCATCCTCGGCGCCGTCAACATGATCACAACGATCCTGACGATGCGGGCCCCGGGCATGACGATGTTCCGGCTGCCGATCTTCTGCTGGACCTTCCTGG
This sequence comes from Frankia sp. CcMO1, assembly GCF_977945845.1. Taxonomy (NCBI): domain Bacteria; kingdom Bacillati; phylum Actinomycetota; class Actinomycetes; order Frankiales; family Frankiaceae; genus Frankia; species Frankia sp. CcMO1. The sequence goes on along the minus strand of NZ_CDWTMG010000400.1, from coordinate 2,567 downwards.
CGACCTCGATCCTCGTGCTGA
>NZ_CDWTMG010000400.1:1529-2061 GCF_977945845.1 Frankia sp. CcMO1 | reverse complement strand
TACTTCGGCCACCCCGAGGTCTACATCATCGCCCTGCCGTTCTTCGGCGTCATCAGCGAGATCCTGCCGGTCTTCTCCCGCAAGCCGCTGTTCGGCTACAAGGGCCTGGTCTTCGCCACCATCGGCATCGGAGCCCTGTCCGTCGTGGTGTGGGCGCACCACATGTTCGTCACCGGCGCGGTGCTGCTGCCCTTCTTCGCGCTGATGTCGTTCCTCATCGCGGTGCCGACCGGGATCAAGTTCTTCAACTGGATCGGCACGATGTGGCACGGGCAGCTCACCTTCGAGACGCCGATGCTATTCGCGGTCGGTTTCCTGGTGACCTTCCTGTTCGGTGGCCTGACCGGGGTGCTGCTGGCCAGCCCGCCGATCGACTTCCACGTCAGCGACAGCTACTTCGTCGTCGGCCACTTCCACTACGTCGTCTTCGGGACCGTGGTGTTCGCCGCCTTCGGCGGCACCTACTTCTGGTTCCCGAAGGTCACGGGCCGGATGATGAACGACCGGCTCGGGAAGGTCCATTTCTGGACGC
>NZ_CDWTMG010000400.1:0-965 GCF_977945845.1 Frankia sp. CcMO1 | reverse complement strand
CCCACTCGCCGTCGTCGACGACCCCTGGGGCTACGGGAACTCGTTGGAATGGGCGACGTCCTGCCCGCCGCCGCGGCACAACTTCCGGACGCTGCCGCGTATCCGCTCCGAACGCCCGGCCTTCGACCTGCACTATCCCCAGGCAGCCGGCCGCATCGACTACCATTCGACCCCCGAGATCACACTGACCCCCGAGACCACGCCGAGGCCCGAGACCGCGGACCCGGCCGAACCCACCGCGGCCGAACCCGACCGCCCGGCCCCGGAATCCGGCTTCAGGACCCCGGAATAACCGGCACGAGCAGCCGCAGGGCACCGGGGCGCACGACAATCTCCGCCGGCAGCGACGCCAGCGGATCGCCGTCGGCGTAGACGGCGAAGGGCCGGTCGGCCTCGACGCGCACCCGCCGGGCCCGCAGCACCCGCACGTGCCGGGTGTCGACGTGATGCCCGGAGAACACCCGCGGGAACAGCGCCAGGAACGTCAGGCGGGAGGTGCGCGAGATCAGCAGGACGTCCAGCAGCCCGTCGGCGATGTCCGCCCCCGGGGCGAACCGCATCCCGCCGCCGTAATACGCCGAGTTCGCCGCCGCGACCGTCCACCCGACCAGGTCCCGAGGTGCGAGGTCGTCCACCGTCACCGTGAAGCGCGCCGGGCGCCAGGCAGCCAGCGCCCGCAGCGCCGCGTAGGTGTAGACCTGCTGGCCGCGTAGGAACCGGGTCCGGTTGGCGATCACCTGGACGTCGGAGTCGTAGCCGACGCTCGCGATCCCGAGAAACGGCCGGCCGCCGACCTCGGGCAGGTCGACCCGGCGTTCCCGGGCGTGCGCGAGCCCGGCCGCGACACGGCACGGGTCGCGGGGCAGGCCGAGACCACGCACGAAGTCGTTGCCGCGCCCGCCGGGGAGCACCGCGAGCACGCCGCCGCAGCGGGCCACCCCCCCTGCCACCGCGCCGGCTAGGCC
>NZ_CDWTMG010000399.1:0-2615 GCF_977945845.1 Frankia sp. CcMO1 | reverse complement strand
GGAGACAAGCCTAGACACGAGTACGTCCGAGCCGAGTACGTCCGGATAAATCCAGGTAAGTCCCGGCGTCGGCGGGCGAGGCCGGTCAGGAGTGGCCGTAGGGCTCCGGTCCCGGGCCGTCCGCGGTCTCGCCCGCCCCGTTGTCGTCCACCGAACCCGGCGGATGGGCGGCCACGCCCACCAGCTCGACGTCGATCGGCTCCAGGCCGGAGGGGTCCTCGTCGAACAGGACGGGTTCAGGATGCGCCGAAGGAGCCACCAGTGCCTCCGAGTGCGCCCCACAGCCGTGGTCGATCGACGTGACCCGGCCGTCGTCCGGTGCGAGCTCGTTGGCGCAGACGCCGAACATCCGGCCGAGCGCACCCGCGAGCCGCACGTGGAATCCGCAGGTCAGGCAGGATGCGGGCGCCACCTTGGCGATGGATGCGCCCGGGCCGGCGGGACCCGCGTACCAGCGTTCGACCGCTTCCTCCCGCCCGGTCACGGACAGCACCCGGGCCCGCCCCAGACCGAGCTCGATGAAGACGTCGGTGTCGGCGAACTCCTCGGCGTCTTCTGTGCGCAGCGCGAGCCGAGGATCGTCGATGGCGGTCGGCAGCAGGTCCCCGACGCCGACGTCGCCCGGCCGCAGCCGCTCCGACCAGGGGACCCACGGGGGCGCCAGCATGGCCCCGTCCCCGGGCATCAACACGACGTCGTCGACCGTCGCCTTGCGCACCCGCGCGGCTCGGGTAACGATCACCGTCCAGACCCAGCCGGGGTAGGCCCGCGACAGGCAGGCGAACCGGTGCAGGGCGAGGCGGTCCCCCTCGCTCTCGACGCCGAGATGCTCACCGACCTCCGCCGCGGACCCCGCCTCCTCGACGGCCGCCTGCCGGGCCAGGTCAACGGCGGCCGCACAGGTCGGATCGGCCACGGGTGCCCGCCCGGACCGGACCGTCCTACGAACATCGGGAGCATCCACGGGAAGTATTCTCACCCACGAACCCTCCCACCGCCCGACGTGGTCGTAGTGGCGCCGGTCCAGGACAGCGCCGGTCCAAGACGAGGACACTGGGCAGGGTGAACCTGGGCAGCACAGTGGTGAACAGCCTGCGCCGGCTGCGGGCGAGTGTGCGCGGCAATGACGCCGACCGGTCGGGGCTGTCGTCGCTGACGGAGCTGTCGTTCGTCAACGCCGCCGGGGACGCGCTGGTGACCGTCGCGTTGGCGGGTTCGCTGTTCTTCGCCGTCCCGTCCGGCGAGGCCCGGTCGAAGGTCGCCCTCTACCTACTGGTCACCATGGTGTCGTTCGCCCTGCTGGCGCCGGTCATCGGTCCGCTGCTGGACCGGGTGGCCTACGGCCGGCGGACGGCGCTCGCCGCCATCTGCCTGGGCCGCGGGCTGCTGGCGTGGCAGCTCGCGGGGGCGCTCGACGGGCTGGCCGTCTACCCCCTCGCGCTCGGCCTGCTCGTGCTCTCCCGCGGGTTCGGCGTCGCGCGCAGCGCCGTCATTCCCCGGGTGGCCCCGGCGGAACTCACGCTCGTCACGATCAACTCACGGATCTCGCTGGTCAACATCGTCGCCGGGGCGGTCGTGGCACCCGTCGGGTTGGGCATCGCCAACATCCCTTTCGTCGGCTATCCCTGGGTGTTGCGGATCTGTGCCCTCGTCTACATGGCCGGGGTCCTACTGGCGTTCAACCTGCCCGGGCACGTCGACTCCGCCGCCGGTGAGCAGCCACTGCGCGGGCCGCTTCCCTCAAGCGTGGCCCGGCGCGGTGTCGGGACGTGGATCCGGGCGTTCCTCGGCACGCTGCCGGTGGCGCTGCGCGCCGCCCTGGTGCTACGCAGTCTGGTCGGCTTCCTGACGTTCTATCTGGTGTTCCTCCTGCGCACCAACGGCGGGAACAACCTGTGGCTGGGCGGGCTCGCGGTCTGCGCGGGCGCCGGCAGCGGCCTGGGAGTCCTCATCGGCGGCCGGCTCGGCCGGCGCCGCCCCGAGGGCATCCTCATGCTCGCGCTGGTGTTGGCGGCAGGGGGATGCCTCGGTGCGGCGATCACCTACACCAAGTTCACCTCGCTGGTCGCCGCGCTGCTGGCGTCCATGGCGGGGTCGATGGGGAAGCTGGCGCTGGACGCGATCATCCAGCGGGACATCCCGGAGACCACCCGCAACTCCGCGTTCGCCCGCTCTGAGACCGGTCTGCAGCTGGCCTGGGTCGCCGGCGGGGGCCTCGGACTGATCGAGATGCCCGGGATGGTCGGCTTCGCGGTGGCCGCGGCGGCGATGGGGATCACGTTGTTCGTGGAGGCCGGCGCGCTGCGCCGGTCCCGGCTGGCCGCCCGCGCCCAGTTCCGCGCGGACGCCCGGAACCACCCACCCGCCCACAACGATCCGGACACGACGAAACCGCTCGGTCACCCAGGGGTTCCCCCGCAGTCGCCGATGCCCCCGCCGGCACCCAGGCCCCCGCCGGCCCACGCGACCGCGTCGACGCCGCTGCCACCGGCCGACCCGTGGCGGCAGGCCCCACTCCCCATTCCGGCGACGCTCCAGGATCCGACCGGTCCGACCCGGCCTGACCGCCGACGAACGACCCGCGGCCTCCGATGGCGGCGCCACCGATGGATCTG
>NZ_CDWTMG010000398.1:0-2632 GCF_977945845.1 Frankia sp. CcMO1 | reverse complement strand
CCCGTGACCTGCGATGATGCTCTCGATCACGTATTTGTTACTTCATTACGTCCCCTATAAAAATATAACGAGATACCAGAGATGCCACGACCCGGCCGCGGCGAGAGCACCGAAATGGATTTCCGCGCGGCAGGTCGCCGGGTACTGTCGGCATGCCCTGCTATTTTTTCTTTCTTCCGGTGAAATCCGGCTCCGGATCCATCCCGCTGCCCGTGAAGGAACACCGCAACGATGCCGCTTGCCTCAGCCCGGCTCCTGGTATTGCTCCTGCTGCACGAACAGCACCGCGTCGAGCCCGCGGGTGTGCCCCTCCGCTATCCTTCCCCGCCTCCCGCGGAACGCCATCTCGTCCGCGCGGCGACGGCGCTCGCCGCCGGCCGGGCGAAAGGATCGCTGCGGGAGCTGCGGGAGAGCGAACACGACCCGACCGACCCCGATCACCTGGCGGCGCACGAGGCGCTCTACCTCGCCGCGCTGGCTCTCGACCTCAACTGGTCCCCCGATGACGTCGGCGTCGTCCGAGCCTGGGCCACGAGGACGTTCGCTCCGCCTCCGGTTGGGCCCGCCGCGCGTCCCGGTGTACCCGGTCCGCGCCGGGAACGCCCGGCCCACCGGGAACGCCCGGCCCACCGGGCCCACCGGGCCAATTGGGCGCCATCCCAGCCGGCCCCACCCGGCTCCGGGCACTCCAGGCACTCCAGGCACCCTGGTCGGCCGGATTGGCCGGACCAACCGGACCAGCCGGGCCGCCGCGGACCATGACGGACGCCCCGCTGATCGCCTGGACGACGCAGGTCATCGCCCGGCAACGGCACGCACTGCTCGAACCGACGACCGCGGTCATCTGCGTGTTCGGTGCCGAGATCATCCCCGGTATCCGGGTGGCGCGGGCACAGCTGGCCCTGACCGGTCACCGCGTCGACCACCGCGAAACCGACCGGAGGCACGGGCCCGGCCCCCATCGCTTCCCCCATCACCTGCCCTATCGCCTGCCCCGTCACGTGATTGTGCACGGTCACAGCGCCGATCCGGCACGCGCCGCACGGACCGCCGACCCTGCCGGAACGCTCGCAATGCAGGCCCTGGCCACGGCTGACCTCTTCGTCACCCATCTCGACGAGCTCCCGGTGCCACAGGCGGCGGCGTACGCGCGGATCCTGCGGGCGGATCTGCTGTTCCGGGCGAACCAGGAGGCCGAGGCCGGCATGGCGTTGGACGCGGTCGAGGCCGGCGCCGGGTCCGACCACGCGACACTGGCCCATGCGGCGCTGGTGCGCGGCGACTGGGCCGGCTTCCCGGATGGCGGGGCGCAGACGCTCGGCCGTCGGCCCGGCGGGAGCCCGATCATCCAGTCGCGAACGGCCTATCCGGAACGCGCGGAGGAACTGTGGCAGCGGGCCCTGACCGCCTACGGGCGCGCCGGGTCGGAGGGCGGGCGTGCCGCCGGACTGCTCCGGCTGGCCGGGGCGCCGACGGCGGCAGGCCGGCTGATCCTGCGCAGGGCCCGGATCGACGAGGCGGCCCGGCGCGCCCGGGCAGCCGGCAACGAGGCGCTGACCTGGCTGGCGAGAGTGCAGAGCCAGGCCGAGCAGGCGGTCGCCGGAGAACCGTCCGCAGCGGGACTGCGGGCCATGATGACGGCGCTGGCCGACTGGTCCAGGCTGGAGGGGAGCACGAGTTACGGCCGCGGGCTCGGCCGACTGCTGATCGACGCCGCCGACGCTGCCGACGCCGGCACCGCCGGTGACCCCGACGACGTCGAGGCGGCGGGCCGCGAGGATCCTGGCCGGCGGCCGGTCAAGATCGCTTCCCGGGGAAGGGCGGCGGAGTCGACGGCCGGGAACCGCGGCCGTTCAGGGACCGGGCGATCTGCCTGACCAGTTCAAGCTCCGCTGCCGCACCGTCCTTGTCGACGAGATCGATGTAGCTGATGCCGCGCAACAGCCCGGCCGGGTCACAGGTCTCGACGCGGATCGGGATCAGCGTGCGCTTCACGCCGTTGGGATCCGCCTGCCAGGCCGCCTGCCAGGCCGCCTGCATCTTCTCCGAGGCCAGGTAGCTCTTCGACAGCACGGCAAGGGTACGCCGGGACTGCGAGATCCCTTCGTGCAGCAGACCGATCTCGTGCTCACCGGGCAGCGCGTCGAGGGCCGCCAGATGCACCGAATGACCCCGGCCTTCCAACACGCGGGCAATCCAGGAGCCCCAGGCCTCATCGGACGGATCCGCGGAGATGAGGAAGTCCCACTTCTCGTCCGCGAGCGGCCCCTGACCGGAGCCGTTCGACGGGGTCCGCACCGCCGGGAACGGGCGCCCCGGCAGCGTGATCCACGCGAGGCCCTCGTACTTGCCCGCCACCGACACCTCGACTCGGCGGTACTGCGCCGGGTCGAGATCCCGCAGCCGCCCGGCCACCGTACTGCGGTAGAACTCGGACGATAGGATGAGCGCCAGTTCCGCGTCCTTGTCCTGTTCCAGCAGCTGCCGGACGGGGTCCGCGTCGACCAGCCGGGCGGCGACCACCGCCGCGTCGCCGACGAAACCACTGCCGTCGATACCCATCTCGCCCTGGTGCAGGGCCAACCTCAACCGGATTCGACCGGTCTCGTCACGTCCCCGGTTGTAGGGCCTG
>NZ_CDWTMG010000397.1:0-2643 GCF_977945845.1 Frankia sp. CcMO1 | reverse complement strand
CCGATAAACTTCCCAAACAGGCCCTAGTGGCACGTAGGAGGGCGGTGATAGCCGAAGATGCGCTGGCTGGTCGGGCGTCAGACTGGACCGCCTCGTCGAGCCGCAGCCCATCCCCGCCCTTCGCGACCGCGACCCCACTGGCTACGAACGGCTGCGCCAGGAACCAGCATTTATCGCATTCCGGTTCCGCAACATCAGCCCAGGATGAGCCGACAGGACCGGGACAGATCTACGATCTGAAACATGATAACCCTCGGTCACCGATCGACCGAAAGACAGGGCTGGCCGCCTGGATGAGCTGGTCGGCCTGCGGGCAGGTGGCCGCCGAGACGTCAACGATCGTAGGCGATGCGCTCGAGCCCCATGGCCAGCCTTTCGAACTCCGCCGGATCGGTATAGACGTGCGCGCTCGTGCGGAGGACCGGCCCGGTGAGATCCCGGGAGCGATCCACGGGGATGGCACTGGCGAGCACCCGGTCTTCTCGGTAGAGCCGGTCCCGGACGGCCACCGGATCGGTGCCGGGGGGCGGTTGCATGGTGATGATGCCGCATGGCGAATCTGGGTCCTCGCGCACCCGCCAGCCGCCGGCCCCGTCGAGAAGGTGCCTTCCCTGACCGGCCAGCCGTGCGATGCGGGCGAAGACACGTGACGGGCCGGAATCCATCAGTTCCGTGACGGCCTGCCCCAGGCCGATGCGGGACACGGTCGCCGCCTCGCCTATCCCGAGCCGGGCCAGTCCGGGGAGAGGAACCGGACGGTCGTTGCGGTCGAAGCGTGCGCTGTGCAGGCTCGGCACGGCGATATCAAGAAGATCGACGCTGCCTTTCCGGACGGCGAGAAATCCTGCTCCTCGTGGCCCGCAGAGCCATTTTCTCGACGTTCCGATATAGGCGCTGGCCGCGGTCTGGCTCACCTCGACCTGGCCGAGGGACTGCGCCACGTCGAGTACCAGGGGGACGCCTTCGGCCGCGCAGCGCGCACCGATCGCGGCTGCCGGCTGAACGATGCCCCGTTGGCTTGGCACCTGCGGAAACACCACGAGGTCGAGGTCGGCGAGACCGATGCGCCCGGGTGCATCGGCGCAGGCCACTCCGGCCCGGTCGAGGGTCTCGACGTCGATGACCCCGGTCTCGTCGACGGGAAGATCGACTAGCGAGACCGCGGTGCGCAGCGCCCGGGCGGCGAGTACGAGCATGTTGGACCCGTACTCGCTCGGTACCACGCCGATCCTCGCCCCGGCGGGGAGCCGCCAGGCCATCAGCAGGGTGGCGAAAGCCGCGCTCGCCGAATGGTGGAAGCTCAGGTCGTCAGCGTCGAGTCCCGGGCCCATCAGGCTGACGAGCCTGGCCCGCGTGGCGTGGAGCCCGCTGCCTGCCTCCACCTCGGCGGCGTACGCGCCGAGTTCGCTCTCGCTCTCCAGGTACGCGGTCTCGGCCGCGATCGTGGCCCGACTGGGGCGGGCCGCGCCGGCCGAGTCGAGATGAACCACCGACGACGGTGACCGGGCCGCACGCCAGCGGTGGAAGAGCCGGAGCTGCTCGGGATCGTCGTTCGGCCCGGGATCGTCGCTGTCGGTGAGTCGGCGCTGGCTGGGCTGATGGATCGACGGTGTGGCCACGGGAACAGGGTGACACCTCGACGACACGTGCGGCACCGTGCCGGCGGTGTGGACGTCGTGGCTGCGACGGTGTTTCCGTCGGTCGCGGGTTCGAGCCCCACCCGCCCCACCACAATCTGTAATTATGCCGTTGACCTGGTCAAATAGATAAATTCTATAGGTTCTAACTGTTGATCGAGTGGAAGATGCCCAGGCCGAGCGCTGATCATTTGGTTCGAGCCTTGGACGTACCGGTAGATCTCAACTACAGGCCGTAGTGAGGGTGAGATCGGCTGTCGCCTCGGCGAGGATGTATCCCGGCCGTCATGCACCTATCCGGCGGTCTCCGTCGGGAGTCGGCGGGGTGTTGTCGAGGCCGCGGTCGGTGAACAGTGCGCGGACCCGGGCGTGCCGGTCGGCCAGCAGCGGGAGCTCGTCGGTGATGCTTGCCAGCGTCCCGTCGATGTCCTCGGCGGCATACGCTTCCAGCGCGGCGTGCAGGTGTTTGGCAACGCCGAAGTAGTCGACGACGTGGCCGTTGGCCTTGCCCCGCGCGGTGCGGTTCACCCGGGCGATGGCCTGGAGCAACTCGGCTTCCTTGATCCGCTGGTCGAGGTAGAGCACCTGGTCGACGGCCGCGTCGAAGCCGGTCAGCAGCATCGACTTAACCAGCAGGAAGGCGACCGTACTGGTAGCGGCCGGGTCCGGTGCCGGGTCGTCGAGCGCGGGCAGGGGCTTCTTGAACTCCTCGATGACGGTCTTCTGCCGGCCCTCGTCGGTCCAGTCGCGCCAGTCCTTCTCGTTCTGCTCCCCGGAGATGACCGGGATGAAGTCGAGCCGCGCGATCAGGTCGCGGTACGGCCAGGTGGCGTGAACACCAAGACCAAACGGATCATGCGCCAGATGCACGGCCGAGCAGGATTCCCCCTGCTACGCCACCGCATCCTGCTCGGCTAACGTTCCGTCACCACCGAAAGTGAGCCAGAGCCAGATCCAGATCCAGATCCAGATCTAGTACTCCAACCCGACTTTTGTGATCAGTTGC
>NZ_CDWTMG010000396.1:0-2651 GCF_977945845.1 Frankia sp. CcMO1 | reverse complement strand
GCCCGGCGCGGCCCACAGCCATGCCCGTGAACCGTCACCCACAGCAAGATCGATAAAGCAGGTGAATGTTTACGAAGTAACGGTCCAGGGGCCACCGACCGTACCCAGGTCCCCCGAACTCAGGTTCGGCCGGCTCGGGTCCCCGTACCCAGGTTCCCCGAGCTCAGGTTCGGCGCCGGGGGGTGCGGGACGTTGCGTGCGCCGAGCATCTCGGCGGCGATCTCGCGGACCTCGGCCATGCTCGGGACGGCGCGCCCCGCGTCGGTCAGCTCCCGCTGCACGGCGGTCATCTCCACCTCGGGCATGCCGCAGGGCGTTGCCCAGGCCCATGGCCGCATGTCGCAGTCGACGTTGAGCGCGAATCCGTGGCTGGTCACCTTGCGCGTGCACCGCAGGCCGATGGACGCGATCTTCCGGTTGGTCCGGCGGGTCCAGACGCCCGTGAGCTCGACGGACCCGGGCGGGGTGTCCCGCCGCTCGGCCGGAATGCCGAGCGCCTCGACCGTATCCACCAACCGGGCCTCCAACAGCCGCAGGAACGGCACCACCGCGTTCATTGCGCCGATATGACACATCACGTAGCCCACCAGCTGGCCGGGGGCGTGGTACGTCAGCAGCCCACCCCGGTTGGTCTCGTGAACCGGGATGCCCAGCCCCGCGAGCGGGCGGTGCTCGGGCGGAGTCCGCTTGCCGACGGTGTAGACCGGCGGATGCGACAGGAACCACAGCGTGTCCGGCCGCACGCCGTCGATCCGTTCCCGCACCATCACCCGCATCCGCGCCATGGCAACCTCGTAGTCGACGAGATCCTCGTCGAGGCGCAGCAGGGCCTCAGGCCAGGTCACCGGGACCGGGCCCGGGCCGCCGTCCACGGCGTCCACCCCGTCCACCCCGTCCACCCCGTCGACGACATCCACCCGGTCGATAGCATTCACGGGGTTCACGGCATTCACCTCTCCACCGTATGCCCGGTCCACCGTGTGCCCGGGTTCCGGCGGTCCGGGCCGGGATGATCCCGCGCGGTCGGCGTACCGTAGCGCACAGGGAGCAGCGATGACGTACGACATTCTCGCCGACCTCGTCGTGGTGGCCCACCTGCTCGGGATCGCGTTCATCATCTTCGGTGGGCTGCTGGTCCGGCGGCGGCGCTGGCTGCATGTGCCCGCCATCATCTGGGGCGTAACGATCATCACGATCGGGTTCACCTGTCCGCTGACCCCGTTGGAGAAGTATCTGCGACGGCTTGATGGTCAACCGGCCTACCAGGGCGGTTTCATCGATCATGACCTTGCGGGCGTCCTCTACCCGGACGATCTCACCTGGCTCGTCCGCTCGCTGGCCGCGCTGATCGTGGTCGTTGCCTACGTGCGCGTCTGCCTGGACCTGCACCGACGACGGTCCCGACCGACGGTGGGCACCGGACCGGATCCGGCATCATCCGACCCCGGCCAGCGATGACCGTGATGACCGGCGGTGGGGTAGGCCGAGGCCGGCTACGGCGTCACAGCGATACGACGCCACATCGCTACGACGCCGCCACCGGCACACCCCGAATACCCCAACGGGCACACCACCTACGCCGGCGCCGCCCAGCGGGTGCTGGACCGGGTGTCTCAACCGGCGGTGAGCCAGTGGGACACGGCGTCGCCCGTCACGACTCGCACGGTCAGGATTACCGCGGCAACCGCGAGAAGCGGAACGACAACCCAGTGTTCGATCCTGCCGTCCGTCCGGGGAACCAGGACTGTCTCCATCCGCCAGGTGACCGGCCAGAGAAGAGGGCAGCCGCGCGGGGTCAGGCAGTCCCCGGCCAGGTGGGCGAGACAGCCCAGGGTGACCGCGTAGCCGGCGAAGCTCATGTCGATGCCGTGCATGAGAAAGACAGCGACCCCGGCGGTCACGCAGTCCATGACGGACGACCAGTGCTCGTGCTTCTCGAAGTCCAGGCCGAGCCCACGTAGCCCGAAGCCCACGAGGACGAACAGCGCGGCCCACCATCCGTACTCGAAACGGGCAGCCAGCAGGCCCATGACCACGCCCATGCCGAGCGCGAAGAGGAGCGAGTGGGTGGCGTGCCGGTGGCCACCGGCGGCCCTGCTGATCCACCTGCACATAACCCGGGTGACCGGCCCGAAGGTGTTGGCGATCCGACCGTTGGGATGGTCGATGTCGGGCAGAAGCGCCGCGCCCGCGGACACCACCGCGCCGGCGATCACCTGGGACGAGGACAAGGACCCCGCGTGCGAGCCCAACCACTGCTCCCGGGACAGCAGGGGTGCGGCGGCCAGCCAAACCACCGCCCCGCTCAGGGCGTGGGTCCGCCCCATCATGGCAGCTCAACCTGAATGATCAGCACCGTCAGACTGTATCCAGCCGATCCAGATCCAGCCGATCCAGCCGCCGCGCGCCGAGCGACGTTCGGCTGTCCCGTGGCAAGCAGGCCCCGCGTGTGGTCATCGATCCAGCTCGTCAGACCGGTCGTCCGCGAGTTTGATGTTCCGGTCAGCTCCCAGGCGCGGGTGCTGACGCGAAGAGCATCGCTACGCGGTCTCCAACAGGCTCGAAGCCAAGCTGCTGATACACGCCGTTGCTGGTCGGATTAGCCAGATCGGTGAACAGCAGGACCTCGTGCGCTGTGTCCATTCAGGGGT
>NZ_CDWTMG010000395.1:0-2681 GCF_977945845.1 Frankia sp. CcMO1 | reverse complement strand
GTGGACCAACTCCTACGCGCGTACCGGCAGGCCCACGGCCTCACGCAGCAGCAGCTCGCCGACCGTCTGGGCTTCGACCAGTCCTACGTATCCAAGGTGGAGAGCGGCCGGCGGGCTATCCACGACATCTCGACGCTCCGTCACATCGCCCGCAATCTGGCGCTGTCCCCCGAGGACGTCGGCCTGGCTCCGGGATCGATGACGGACCGTCGCCGGGAGACTGCGCCGCACAGTCCGGCGGCCGAGCAGGCCGCCGCGAGCCAACGCGCGTGGCGGCTCACCCGCGATCATCTCAACCACCATCGGATCAGCCTCGCCCGCGCGGCGGTGCGGCTCTACCCGGAAACCGACCGGCTCGGCAGCGGGCTACTGGCCCGGCCCGGCTGGGTGTGGGACACCCCGGTGGACATCGACGATGTCACCCTTGAGTGGCACGATAGCGTCGAGGCCCCCACGATCAGGGGGGACGAACCCGAGACGGCCGGTAGCCGGCCCCTGCTTGGTGGAGGCGGTCAGCAGAACCGCTACCAGCGATACACGCGGGCGATGCGGGATCTCGACCGGCCGACTCTGTTCGAGAACCGGCTCAGCTTCCGCCTGCTCGATATCGGCGGTGACGGGACCGCGGGACCGTCGACGGACAACCATCCGTCGCTGAGCTTCGCCCACACGACGTACTTCGACGCCGTTGACATCTGCGAGACCGTCGCACACGAGACGGCGGCCGCGATGGCCGGCAGCGGACTGTCCTGGCCCGCGCTGCCCTTCCGGGCGCGCATCGGAGATCCGTTCGACTTCACCCGGCGGGCGGCCCTGCCGTCCATCAACACGCTCACGATCCGCCACGATCGCGGCGGTCAGGCGAGCTTCTTCCTGCACCGGCGCAGCGCGGGCTCGGTCGCGACCGCGGGCGAGGTGTACCACGTCATCCCGGCCGGGGTCTTCCAGCCGTCGGGCATCACCCCGTTCCACCATGAGGCCGACTTCGACCTGTGGCGCAACATCATGCGTGAGCTGAGCGAGGAGCTGCTGGGCAACCCGGAGCACGACGGCAGCTCGTCCAGCCCGATCGGCTATGACACCGACGAGCCGTTCCGTTCGTTCGAGCAGGCGCGTCGGTCCGGCGCCATGCGGGTGTCGTACTTCGGGATCGGGCTGGACGCGCTCACCCTGTTCGGCGAGATCCTCACCGTCGTCGTGGTGGACGCCGACGCCTTCGACCGGCTGTTCGGCAGCATGGTCCAGAGCAATGCCGAGGGATCGGTCGTCACCGCGGGTCCGAACCGGTCGGTGACCGAGGGCATCCCGTTCACCCACTCGGCACTGCGCCGTCTCGTCGACACCGAGCCCATCGCCCCGTCGGCCGCCGCCTGCCTGGAACTCGCCTGGCGCCACCGGGAGATCCTCCTCGGGATGCGCGTGCGGGCCGCATCCTGATCCCGGACATGCGCGTCCTTGTCACCGGCGCGGCCGGCTTCATCGGCGGAGTGGTCACGGACATGCTCGCCACCGCCGGGCACCAAGTTACGGCGATGGTCCGCGAGCCGATGACCACGCCGCGGTTCGCCCCCGATATCGAGGTGGTGGCCGCGGACCTGCTCGATCCCCGCCAGCTGGCCGCGGCGGGGGTCAGCCGAGGATTCGAGGGAGTATGCCATCTCGCGGCCCTGACCCGGGTGCGGGAGTCGCGGCTGGATCCCGTGCGCTACTTCCAGACGAACCTGACCGGCACCATCAACCTGCTGGCTGCCCTGGAGGAGGGCGCCGAGCACACCGGAGTCGCACCCGCGTTCGTCTTCGGATCCACCTGCGCGGTCTACGGCAACGTCGACCTCGCGCGGATCCCGGAGACCTGCCCACCCGACCCGGTGAACCCCTACGGAACCTCCAAGTTCGCCGCCGAGCGGCTGCTGTCCCACCAGGCCGGCACCGGGCTGCTCGGCGCGGTGATCCTACGTTCCTTCAACGTCGCGGGTGCCGTCGCGGGACACATCGACCGCGACGGCAGCCGGATCATCCCGGCGGCGATCGCCGTGGCGAGCGGGTGCCGGGATGTGTTCCGGGTCAATGGGGACGGCCTCGCGCTGCGGGAGTACGTCCACGTCGTGGACATGGCAACGGCCTACCTGACGGCGCTGGTCGCCGCGCGCCCGGGCACTGCGCGGTGTTCAACGTGGGCAGCGGCGTCGGGGTGAGTGTCACTGACGTGCTCGCCGCGGTCGGCCGGGTCGCTGGGCGCCCGGTCCGCCGCGTCCACTGTCCGCCGGTCTCCGAACCGAAGACGCTGATCGGTGACAGCACCCGGATCCGCGCCGATCTCGGCTGGAGTTCTCCGGCGTCGAGCATCGACCGCATCGTCGCCGACGTGTGGCGCTGGGGCCGGGGGCCGACACCGGCCGGGGCCGCCGCCCTGCCGCCACGCCAGCGGATCGCTCCGAGCATCACCTGAGACCCCGCGGGGCCCACACCGGCCCCGCGGTGGCCCACACCGGCCCCACATTGACCCTGCGGTAGCCCACACCGGCCCCGCGGTAGCCCGCGGTGCGGCAGGCTCCGGCGGGCATCCCTCCCGGCTCTTTCTCCTGGCCCGAGGGCCACCCGCCAGCCAACATAAAGTAGCAGGCTGGTTGCAGGCAGGCATACTTCGTAAGGCCTTCCATCGGCCGGCCTATCCTCGTATG
>NZ_CDWTMG010000394.1:0-2696 GCF_977945845.1 Frankia sp. CcMO1 | reverse complement strand
TTAACTTCGAAGACCCCGTATATGACCGGACTTCTACTCACTCCCGGTAATTCCCACGGAAGCTGAGATGCGTCCCCGTCGTCGCCTGGACTGCGTTCAGATCAAGGTTAACCTCACCGGGCCGTGGATATCCGCCGCGCGTGACGCTCTGGCGCTCACCGCCGAGCTGGGCATCGGCCGTCGGGTCTGCTTCTGCGCGGACCCGGCTGGAACGGCGGAACGCGGCGGAATAGCGCTGCTCGACGAGGGAATCATCCTGCGACTGCGGCAGTACGGTGCCGGACACGGTGATGCGACGGTCAGGCTCCGGCCGGCCCGGCGATCCCGGCTGGCTCGGCCTGCGCCCCGACCGCGTCGCGGTGTTCCGGATGGAGGCGGACTGGACGGGGGAACGCAGGGTTCCCGCGGCCTCGCTGACCGCACACCCGGAAGCACGTCGGGTGACCGACGTCCTCGTCGGCGCGACGTCGCCGCGGGAACTGTTCTCACCCCGCCAGCGCCGGTTCCTTCGCGAGTACGCGGACCGCCCCATCGACCTGGACAGCCTGTCCGTACTGGGCCCACTCGACGGTGTCCGCTGGAACACCCCGGTTCCGATCCCGGTGGCGGGTTTTCCCGTGGCGGCCGAGAGATGGCGGCTCGCCCCCGGTCCCGGCGACCGCGGGCTCGATCTGCTGGAATTGTCCATCCGGGTTGAGCCGGATGGTGCCCAGATCGCCCAGATCGCCTTCGAGGCCGCCCTGCGCCGCCTCGGGCTCGACATCGAGGAGGACGAGGAGACGAAGACCCGGCGCGCCCTGGCCCTGCTGACCGCAAGACCCTGATAGCGCGAGGTGGCCCCGGCGGAGATCCTCCGCCGGGGCCACCGTCAAACAATCGGATCCGATGTCCTCGTGAGGAGCCGGACCCGATCAGGGTGAGACGATGAACGAGGGGCTGATCGCGACCGTGGTGTTGACGAACCGTCCCGACGCCACCTTGAGCGCGGCGATGACGTCAAGGGCGTCCCCATCCTCCGCAGCATTCGCGAACCAGGGTGCGGAGATTGGCACCGTCAACGGCTTGTTGAAGGCCTTTCTCGGGTCCCCCGGCTTGACCGGAATCTTGCCGATCACGTTTCCGGTGGCCACGACGACGAACCGGCTCAGGTTGCGAACAGAAACACTGAGCGTGTATTCGGCGCCACCGAAGTCAATCAGGCTCTCCCCGATCTCGACGTCGGCGATGACATCGAAGGCCTTGTCATCCGCGATGACATCAATGGTGTTGTTGGTACCACTGTCGACGGCGTAGACCGACTTGACGGTGGCGTCCCACTGTCCGGGCATGACGGTATTCCTCCCCAACTGATACCGCTGACGGCGTGTCGCTTTTCAGTCTGGGAAATGGGAACGGGGGCACGCGTCAGGGAGATCCCTAAAAAAGCTGACTACCGTGCCCGGGACGGGGAGGGTTCAGTGGCTCTCGGCGGTGGTGGCGGGAGCGGCCGGACTCGGCCCGGCGGACGGGCCGGGGTCGCCGTACCAGACCGTCCGGCGGATGTGATCGACGTAGCTGACGATGATGTGCAGCACCCGGCGGGAGACGTCGTCGACGTCGTAGTCGGCGACGACCCGGGGGCGGCGGTCGCTCTCCGCCTCCCGGACGACGAGCTCGACCGCGTCGAGGATCCGGTCGGGGCGCAGCACGCTGGAGACGCCCACGCCGCGGTCCATGCCCTCCGGGCGCTCGTGGGCCTCCCGGATCAGCACCGCAGGGAAACCGACGAGGGACGCCTCCTCGGTGAGCGTGGCGCTGTCGGACAGCACGCACAGCGCGGACCGCTGCAGGGCGAGGTAGTCACAGAATCCGAACGGCCGGCAGAAGCGCACCCGCTCGTCGATGAGCGGGAAGTGTCCGGAGCGGCGCAGCGCCGAGAGCCGCTCGCGGGTCCGCGGGTGGGTCGAAACGATCACCGGCAGCCGGTAGCGGGCCACCAGCCGGTTAAGGGTGTCCAGCAGCGCCGACAACGTCTCGGGGCGGTCGACGTTCTCCTCCCGATGGGCGCTGACGAGCAGGTACCGGCCGACCTGCACCCCGAGGGTGGCGAGCACCGACGAGGTGTCGATGAGCGGCGCGTAGTGGGTGAGCACCTCCTTCACCGGCGATCCGACGACGAAGACCCGCTGCGCGGGCAGTCCCTCGGCGAGCAGGTGACGGCGGGCATGTTCGGTCAGGGCGAGATGCACGTCGCTGAGGTGATCGACGACCCTACGGTTGATCTCCTCGGGAACCCGCTGGTCGAAGCTGCGGTTCCCGGCCTCGAGATGGAACACCCCGATGCGCCGGCGCTTCGCCGGGATCGCGGCGAGGCAGGTGTTCGTGTCGCCGTAGAGCAGCACGGCGTCAGGCTCCTCGGCGGCGAGCACCGGGTCCACCCGGGCGATGATCCTGCTGATCGTCTCCGCGGGCGTGGCTCCGGCAGCCTCCAACATGTGGTCCGGTCGGCGGATGCCGAGCTCCTCGAAGAAGATTCCGCTCAGTTCGTGGTCGTAGTTCTGGCCCGAATGGACCAGACACAGGTCGACCGCCTGGTCGAGGGCGGCGATCACCCGGCTAATCTTGATCACCTCCGGCCGGGTGCCGACGATGACCATGACCCGCAGGCGCCGCCCGCGCGGTCCGGCGGCGTCGTCCGCGGCCGGCCCCGCCCGGGC
>NZ_CDWTMG010000393.1:0-2697 GCF_977945845.1 Frankia sp. CcMO1 | reverse complement strand
GATCCCCACTCCTGACCCGCCGGCTCGAGCGGAAACCCGCCTTTCAGCGCATCACGAGACCACCGTCGATCACCACCGACTGCCCGGTCATGTAAGCGGAGTCCGGACCGGCCATATAGGACACGAAGGCGGTCACCTCCTCGGGTATCTGCCCGCGGCCGAGCGGGATCCCGGCGGCGTACTGCTCGAGCGCCTGCCCCTTGCCGAGGCCCAGGTGGCCGCCGAGCTTTTCGGCGATGTCCGCGCCGTCCGCCGCGAGGCGCAACGCGATCGCCCGGCCGATAGTGAACTCCGATAGTGAACTCCGCCATGCCGCCATGCCGCCGTCGGCCATCAGCCCGTGGAAGCCGATCTGGCGGCAGACGTTGTACCGGCCGGCCCGGCACGGCGGGCACTGCCCGCAGCGGTAGATCGGTTCGCCCGTGGCCCGGTCGCCCACGACGACCGAACCGACACCATCGCCCCTGTCGACCACGGTGCCGCCTAACTCGTGCCCCAGGACCAGGGGGATCGACAAGCCGGTCAGCGGACGCGGCTCGGTGGGGAAGAAGAGCGGGCCGGCGAGCTCGGGCCGGGTGGCTCCGACCGGCTGTGGCTCCGACCGGCTAACTCGGGCCGGGTGGTTCCAACCGGGTGTGGCTCCGAGCGGGTAACTCCGACCGGGTGGTTCCGACCGGGTGTGGCCGCGGCCGCCACGGCCAGTCCGGCCTATTCCTACCATCCACCCGCGCGGATTCCCGTGCATCCGCCCACATCATCCGCCGTCGTCCCACCTATTAACCCGGCGGGCTCATCGGATAACCCCCGAGGCCGTTTACGCTGCCCGCCGTCAACCCGCTGACGTGCGGGTTCCCGCCTGCCTCCAGGAATTTCCTTCGCGCCCCCTCAAACCGAGGGGTACTTTGGTGCGGCGACGTGGCATGACGCCCCCGAAGGAGCCCCTTTCGGGGTAGCATTCAAGACTACCCTCGGGCCTTCCGGCCGGGGGGAGCAGTATGTTCTTGGCATGGGAGCGACACCATTGACGACCGGCCGGAGCAAGGAGATAGGGGACGTAATGAAGTAACAAATACGTGATCGAGAGCATCATCACAGGTCACAGGCCTGTGGAGGGTTCGAAACGCGCAAGTTATTGCATTTCGACTCCATAACCTTTTCGATGTAGCCGGCAGCGGGCATCCGACGAAGACGGACGGCCAGCCTGGAGCGGAGCCGACGTGGCAGTGTGCCCACTTCACCCGCGACCGGATCATGGAAGGCATCACACAAAGGTGGTGTACGGCTGATCCCGGGACCGACCGCCCCTTCATGAATACACCGGTACGCGCCTGGTTGTCCGGGGGCGCCCATCCGGAGGTAGCTGGGTTATCGACGTGGATAGGGAGAGGAGCATAATGGGCCCAGTGGCATCGGATTCGATCCCGATGCAGGTGCGCCTGCACCGGACGATGACCCCTGCCGGCTTTGACCGCGCACCGGGACCATTCGTCGCCGATGGACAGCCGCCCGACTCTCGCACGCAGCGGGAGCGGGTCCGCCTGGCCCAGATCGAGTTGCTGGAGCTGAGCGCCCAGATGACGGCCCCCCATCTCCGGCGGCAGATCCTGCACATCTACTCCCTGCTGCGCAACGAACCGGTCGTCACGCCCGGCCCGCCGAAGCCGCCGCCCTTCCGCCTCACCCTGCGGGAGATGGAGGTGCTGACCCTCGTGGCCACTGGCTGCTCCAACGTCGAGGCGGCGGAGCACCTCACGATCCGCGCCGAGACCGTGAAAACCTACATGCGCAGCATCATGCGCAAGATGGGGGTCCGTAACCGTACGGCAGCCGTGCACGCCGCCCGGCAGAGCGGCCTGCTGGACTGAGCGGCCCGCTGGACCGAGGCGGCGCCGTAGCCCCCCAGCGAGACGACGCGCGGACCGTGACCAGGCGGCGGCATGGACCCGGCCCCGGACGGCTCACCAGCCGAGGAGATCCTCCGGCTGGTCGCGGAGGTAGCGGGCCATCGCGTCCCCGTGCTCACGGCACAGTGCGGCGGCGGTGTCGGCATCGCCGTCCCCCCACCGCCTCGGCGATCCACCGGCACTGCTCCCAGGCCAGGGCGACGCTGGCGGGGTCGGGCAGGAACGGCCGCGAGGCCGGGTACTGCGACAGCGAGCCGAGCACGTCCTCGAAGAGCTGAAGGGTGGGGCTGCGGGCGATCTCGGCGAGCAGCACGCCCCACTGCGCCCGGGTCCGGGCATGGTCGCGGGCATCCCCACCGGCGGTGCCGTCAACGGCGGCGTTGACGGCACCGCCGACGGCGCTGTCGACGAAGGTCAGCAGCCGACCCCGCTCGGCCGGATCCGGATTGAGCGCGGCGAGCCGGGCGCATTCGGTGGTGATGAGGGCGTGGGTCGCGCTGAGGTCGGCGAACGAGGCCCGACGGGTGCGCAGGAAGACCGACGCCATGTGGGCGACCCCGGCCGCGTCCGGCCGCTGCCCGTACAGACCGCCGTGATGACCCCGGCGGACGGTGAGGATCCCCTCGGCCTGCAACAGCCGCACCACCTGACGCAGCGACGGCCGGCTGACGCCGAGCCGGGCCAGCAGCTCGTTCTCCTGGCCGAGGTACAGGTCGCCGTCCTGCCGGCTGAGAATCTCCTCCCGCAGAACATGAGCGACCGCCGTCGCCGTGTTCACCGCGGCCACCCGTTC
>NZ_CDWTMG010000392.1:0-2721 GCF_977945845.1 Frankia sp. CcMO1 | reverse complement strand
CAGTGCCACATCAGGTCACAGCAGGCCACGCCGAACCAACATTACGCACAGTTACCAAACTGGCTGGGGTCTCACGCCCACCCCGGTTAACTTCGAAGACCCGATTTTCCCACCCCGCCCAGGCCGTGCAGCGCCTGGATCATCGCCGTGCCGCCCGAGAGCAACCGCTCACGCAGTTCGACGAGCACGTGGTCCCGGCCGATGAAGTCCGGGTTCGCCGGTGGGATGTTCCAGATCGGCGGCAACGCGCCGGGCAGGCGCGGTCCGGTGGAGACATCCTCGGCCTCAGCACCCCCCGGCGGGGCGATCGGACCAGGAAAATCGGGCGCCGCCGTGGGGCGCTGCGGACCGCGCACGGCCTCGAACAGCCGTTGCCGGGCCGTGGCCTCGTCGACGCCCGACAGATCGGCCTGGATTCTGGCCCGCAGCAGGGGTGGGGAACACATCGGCTCGATACGCACCGGAATCAGCCGGTCGCGTTTCCCGTCGTCTTGGACGAGCGCGTCGGCCCACTGTTCGATGGCGTAATCCCCGGATTCGAGATAAGCCTGGGACAGGACCGCGACGACATGATCGGCCTGGCCGAGCGCACTGCTCATCGCCGCGACGAAGTTGCGCCCCGCGGCCCAGTCCCACACGTCGAGTTCGACGGCGAACGGATTCGTCTCGATGTGTTCGAGCTGCCAGGCAATCCATTCCGCCCAGGCTCGATCGCGCCGAGCGTAACTAATGAAGATTTTGGCGCGCCGACCAGGTCCCTCGCGCATCCGTCCGCTCTCCCCCTGCCCGAACAGCCGCAACGACCACAGTGGTTGATCGAGGTCCGATTAGAATAATCGATGCCAGGGGGAAGCGGAGCACGACTGGGGTTAGATTGATCTTCATCGGGGACTGGCTGGGCACGGCTTTGCCAGCTTATGAGATCGGTACGGTCCTCGGCCAAGGCGGTTCCGGCCTGGTCATCGCGGCTCGGCATCGGCGACTTGACCGGGAGGTGGCAATCAAGGTCATCCAAGGTGACCGATCCAGCACTGAAAGTTTCGACAGCGAGGCGCGCATGCTCGCCGCCCTCGACCACCCGCACGTCGTGCAGGTCTACGACTACGTCGAGGCCGACAACGGCGTGGCCATCGTCATGGAGCTGCTCGCGGGCGGCACACTGGGCCAGATCCTCCGGCACAGGATGCTGCGGATCGAGACAGCATGTGCCCTGGGCCTGGCGGTCGCCGGCGCACTCGATGCCGCGCACAGCGCGGGAATCCTGCATCGGGACGTCAAGCCGGAGAATGTGCTGTTCGCCGAGAGCGGGATGCCGAAGATGACGGACTTCGGCATCGCCAGGATGACCGAGGACGGCACCGCCAGGACCGACAACTTCGCTGGCACGCCGCGTTACATGGCCCCGGAGCAATGGCTGGGAAAGCCACTCGGCCCGACCATGGACCTGTACTCGCTCGGACTGGTCATGTTCGAGCTCCTGGCCGGTCGCCCGGCCTTCGACACACGCGGAATCGGAGTCGCGGAACTGGGCCGCCTGCACCTCGAAGCCACACCGGCCCTGCCGTATAGTGTGCCACCGCATAGTGTGCCACCGCGGATCCGCGAGGCGGTCGCGCGCACCCTCGCGAAGGATCCGTCCGAACGGCCGCGGTCCGCCGAGATCTTCGCGGTGGAACTCGCCCGGGCAGCGGCGGCGGAACTGACCCGGAACTGGTTGACCCTGGCCGCGATCCCGATCTTCCTCAGTGACCACATCAGGGAGTCGGCCGCGCCAGCGCCAGGTTCCCAGGCGTCCCCGTCGGCCCCGCGAAATCCGCTGTCCGCGATCCTGCGCCGGGGGAACAAAGCGAGCCCTCGGCTAGCGGATGATCTGGCGCCGACCATCCCCGCGTTCACCAGGTCCGCCTTCGCGGCCGCGGGAACGGACGCCGCCGCGGGAACAGACACCCTCGGGCCGGACGCGGTCACCGTGCGAGGAGACGCGGACAGCGTGGTCACGGAACCACCTCCGCTACCGCCGGGGCGGGTGCCTGGCCTCGAGGCCAGGCCGGCCGGGTCGCCCAGGCTACCCGCGTGGGACTCGGTCGCCGTCAGGATCGCTGCTGCCGAGCTCGATGACCTGTTCCTCGACGATCTCTCCACCATGCTTCCCGCGTCGGCCCCGCCGCCACCGAACCTGCCCGGCCCACCGGACACGGCCGGCGAGCCGGACCCGATCGGGTCGGCCGGGTCGGCGGACCGCTCCGCCCCGGTCCCGCGCCCGCCCGCCGGTGAGCCGGCCGATCCGACGGTCGAGATCGATCCGAACGGCGCCGCTCGCCGCGACCCCGCGATTGATGAGGAACCCGTGGTCGCGCCCGTCGAGGCGGGGCGGATGATCGACGGTCGTGACGATAAGGCCGCCCATGGCGCCTCGGGCTCGGTCGAGACCGAGACCGGCAAGGCAGGGGCGCATTCCCCCTCCGTCGCCACCAAGATCCTGGCGCGGCCGGGCCTGCTTCCCGTTCCGGTAAACGTGGGGCCGCCGGACGAACTGTCCGCGGACGAGTCCGTCGCGCAGCGGACCCGTCTCGCGTCCATGGGGGCGCTCAACGTGCCCGTGGCCAAGCCCACTGCCGGCTCGAAATGGGACAACAACTTTTCTGGCAGGCCCTGACCTTTCCGGCAAGTTTTGACCTTTCCGAAAATCCTTGGCCGGGCTGGGGCGAAGCCTGTTAGGGG
>NZ_CDWTMG010000391.1:0-2736 GCF_977945845.1 Frankia sp. CcMO1 | reverse complement strand
CCCTCGTCCTGGTCACCCCGGCGGCTGTTGGCCGGTCCCGACGCCGCGGCCCGCCTCAGCCGCCTCAGCCGCGTCACCGCCGCCGCCAGCACTGCCGCTGTTGCCGCTCCGGCAGCCATGGGCGCCCTCGACGCCACCGGCGAGCAGTACGGTACGCCCCGGTTCGAGGAGTTCGCCGAGCCAGTGGGAGGACGTCCGGGCTGGGATGCGTCATCGCTGTTCCGCTTCCGTGAGGGTGAAGGAGAACGTCGCCCCCTGGCCAGGTGTCCCGTCCGCCCAGATCCGCCCACCGTGGCGATGGATGATCCGCGCGACCAGGGCAAGCCCGACACCGGTCCCTTCGAACTGGTCCGCCCGATGCAGACGCTGGAACACACCGAACAGCTTGCCGGCGTGGCGGGGATCGAAGCCGGCGCCATTGTCGGCGACTGACAGCCCGCAGCGGTGTCCGAAGGTCATGAGACACGCTGTAGGAGAAGGCCTCCAGCTCGTTGTTCGCCGCCCGTAGCTCGTCGTTGGCCGTCTGCAACTCGGCGGCTGAGCGGGCGCGTTCGACCGCTACCCGGTCCAGCTGGTCCGCGATGGTGTTGACCGACCTCCCCACCTCCTGCGTCTCCTGCGGCCCCGCGGGAGTGACGCGGGTATTCAGCCGTCCCAGGGCCAACGACCGCACCGCGGCGGTGACGTTCTGCAGCGGGCGGACCAGACATCGGGTTGTGACCACCGCGGTCCGGGTACCCACCGCCAGACCGATCGCCAGCAGGCCGCCGATCATCCCGATCGTCACGGCCAGGGTCCGGTTGAGCGCGTCGGTCTTGTCGTGACGCAGCTGGCCAAGGGTGGTGCCGAGCGAGGCGTTCGTCGCCCGGAACGCGTCGAACAGATGCTTACCTGCCTCCGGGGGAGGGGCGACACCGGTGATCGCGGGGTTGGCGTAGTCGTCCAGCCACGACGAGGCGGCGGCCCGCTCGGCTGCCAGCTGGCCGCGTACCGTCGCGTCCCCACCGAAATCTCTTGCGATCTTCGCGAACGCCCCGGCCACCGCGGCCGTGCCGGCCCGGTACGGCTGCAGAAACGACGGGTCATGGCTGATCAGATAGCCGCGGACGCCCGTCTCGGCGTTGGTCATCCCCTGCAACACGGCCGTGTTGGCGCGTCGCGCCGGGTCGATTGTGTCCGTGAGGTCCGGTGTCTCCGCCATAGGCGCCTCCAGGATGTTGACAGACCCGACGGGCGGTTCCAGGCGTACAGGTGCGACTGTCCATGCTGGATCGATTACTCATTGTAAGGCCGGGGGCGATGCCCGCCTCCGGACCAACGCCAGTTGGCCGCTTTGACGGGGTCTGCGGACCCGCCCGACGCGACAGACCCACCCGGCCCCGGACGGGAGCGCACGTTCGCGGCGTGGAAACGGGAAGATCGTTGCGACCTGCTAATTTCCTGAATTATTCGATCTTGCGGTGCCAGGATGGCACCTGATCATGGTTTTGGTCCTCGAATGACGGCCGCTCCGAGTGGGGCGGGCCGCTTCGGCATGCCCGGGGTCAGACCGGGCCTTGCCGTCGTTCTTCTGGCGTGGTCGGATCCTCCGGCGGCTGGGCGTCCGGACCGTAGCCGGGTGCCCAGACGGTTCGCAGCGGCTTGCCGTGCGGACAGGTACCCGCTCTTGGCACGGGCTCGACTCTGCCCGTCGCGTGAAACTGGGCGCCACGGCGACGGCGGCATTTGTTGCAGGCCACCAGCGACAGCATTCGTATGATCGGCCGCTCACCGGTCGGGTCGCCGTCCGCGATCGGCTCCCGGGCTGGGAAGTCGTCGGTCATCGCCGCCGCCTTGTAATCAGACCGGTGCCGTCGCATGCTGTGCAGTCCACCTCTTGCGTGCCCGCGAAACCGCCGTCCTCGTCAGCCTCGGACCTGTCCGCGGTGACCTTGCCGGTTCCGTTGCAGGTGGGGCAGTCCGCGGTCTCCACCGGTTCGAGGTCGGCATGCCCGGCCTTCGCGCCCCGCTTGTCGTAGTCCTTCTCGGTGTCGGGGTTATTCTTGCCCCTGGGTGATCCACCTCTGCCGCCGCGCTTGATGCCATCGCGGCCGGTGGAGGCTCCACCACTGGTCGACTCTCGCTTGTTCCACGCCATGGGTTGCTCTCCGTATACAGGCGGCCCCTATCTGCATCAACGGTAGCGGCGGAACACCTACTCCGGAACCAAGGAGTGCGGTTCCGTCACGCCGATTGGCCTCGCTGCTGCCGAGCGCCTACCTGCTGGTCTTGCGGTTCTCCCATTCGGCGCGGCTGATCGCGTAGATGTTTCGCGGCTCGCCGTCCCGGTCGACCGGACCCTCGGCCAGGGTGAGGCCGAGCTTCTCGGCGACACGGATCGAGCTCGTGTTCTCAGGGTGGATGATGTTGATCACCCGGTTCCGGTTCGTTTCGGTGAACGCGAACTCCAGGGCTGCCGCGCCGCCTTCGGTCGCGATGCCCTGTCCCCACCGGTCCCGGCGGACGGTCCAGGCGACCTCGATATCCGGCCAGCCGTACTCCTCGTACAGCCCGGCGCGGCCGAGGAACTCACCCGTCTCCCGATCCTCGATGATCCACATTCCGAAGCCGTTGAGCGCCCAGTGGCCGATCTGGAACGCCGTCATGCCCCAGACGGAGCCCTCCTTCGACGGCGAGCTGGTGTAGACGGACATGTCCGGGTGTCGCGCCATGGACAGGTAGGGCTCGACGTCGGCT
>NZ_CDWTMG010000390.1:0-2750 GCF_977945845.1 Frankia sp. CcMO1 | reverse complement strand
CCTCAAAGCCTCTCCGGCCGCCCCGGTTCTCGCCGCAGCCGACGGGGTGGTGAGTTTCGCCGGGTCCGTGGCGAACCGCGGCATCGTCACCGTCACGCATGGCGACCTCCGCACGACCTACGAACCACTGACGCCGGCGATCAGCCCCGGAACCGCGGTCCGAGCCGGGGACCTGCTCGGCTGGATGAGCGATGGCCATCCAGGCTGTCCGGTGGCCGCATGCCTGCACTGGGGGCTTCTGCGCCGGACGGACTACCTCAATCCTCTGCTGTTCTTCCGCAGAACTCCGCCCCGCCTCCTGCCCCTCCTCCCCCTAGCAGATCGCTCCCCTGGGTCCCCGGCCTTCTCTCAAGCCCGGGGATGAGCCTGCTCAAAGGCCGCGCGCAACCGTTCCGGCGTCACGTGGGTATAGATCTGCGTGGTCGCGAGACTTGCATGGCCGAGAAACTCCTGGACGGAGCGCAAATCGGCCCCGCCTTCCAGCATGTGCGTCGCCGCCGAATGTCGCAGACCATGCGGAGTCAGACCGGCCGGAGCAACACCGGCCGCCACCCTCGTCGTCAGAATCCGCCGTACCGTGCGCGGGTCGAGGCGACCTCCGCGCAGGCCGAGGAGCAGCGCACGCCCGCTACGGGCGGTCATCAGCCGCGGCCGTCCCGTTGATCGCCAGGACCGCAGGGAGGCCACCGCCGGCACACTGAACGGCACGCTGCGCTCTTTGCCACCCTTACCGAGGACCCGCAGCAACCGCCGGTCGTCATCAATGTGCCCCAGGTCAAGACCGCACAGCTCGGACACCCGGATTCCGCTGCCGTACAGGAGCTCGAGAACGAGTGCGTCCCGCAGCTCCACCGCCCGCCGTACGGCCCGCTCGGAGTCTGCCGTCGAGTCCGGCAGCCCGGACGGCTGCGACGTGCCCGGGGGCGACACATCAGGCGAAGGGTTCTCAAGGAGCTGACGCGCGGCCGCGGCGGTGAGCACCTCAGGCACCCTTCTGACCGTACGGTTACCTACGAGCCGTGCGGCGACGTCGGTGTCGAGGAAGCCACGGCGCGCCGCATAGGAGGAGAAGACCCGGGCCATCGAGGCGCGCCGGGCCAGGCTTGCCGGCGCCGCCCCGCGGCGCGCATCGAGGCGAGCCAGCTCCGCAGAAGCGCCAGATCGAGGTCGGCGAGGACCGAACAGCCCATCCGCTCCGCGTGAGCGCGCAGGTTAGCGAGGTCGGCGGTGTAGGCACGCACGGTCTCAGGAGATCGGTCCAGCTCCGCGGTGAGATGGCGGAGAAAACCCGCGACCGCCGTCTCCCAGCCGGACTCGGGTGTCTCGACTATCTCGCCTGGCCGGGCGTCTATCTCGCCTGGCCGGGCGTCTGATCCACGCGTCGATCGGGGGTGCTGCCGCGGCGGAAGCCGACCGTCGGCGGGCTCCTCGGTGCTCTCGCCTCGCAGGGCCATGCGACGACCGTGGCGGCATCGGCGGTTCTCGTCAAGACGCCGCGGCGTCCGCGACATTGCACCCGAGGACATTGCACCCAAGCTGCCTCAGGTCTCCCCATCGGGGTTTTCGCCGTCGAGTCCCGGATCCGCGGTACTGCGCGTCGGGGAACGATCGGCCCCGCCGTGGGCGGCACCCGGTCGGGTACCGGACCGCCTGCCGGACGTGGCGGGATGGGACGGGTTCGACGGCGCTCGGCCCAGATTCGTGAGGCGGTAACCGCCCGCCACGTTCTCGACCAGCCCCTCCACCGCGAGTGGGCCCAGCATCGCCAGCACCGCCTCGGGGCGCAGGCCGGTGCGGCGCGCCAGCACAGCCACCCCGACGGCAGCGCGGGCCGGCATCGCGTCGAGAAGCTCGCGCACCGCCTCGGACAACCCGTCCCGCGGGCCATCCCCGCTCGCCGGCCGCTGTGCGAACGATCCGATACTCGCGATTTCCTCCCTGATGTCCTCGGCTCCGGTGACCAGGACCGTCTGTTCACGGAAGTCCCGGAGCAGCCGGTGACAGCCTGCGCTCATGGCGCTGGTCACCGGTCCCGGAACGACCATGACGGGACGACCGAGCCTACAGGTGTGGGCGACCGTGTTCAGCGCGCCGCTACGGTGGCCCGCCTCGACCAGGACCGTCCCCCGGGACAGAGCCGCGATGATGCGATTACGGGTGAGGAATCGGCGTCGGTACGGAGGCGTGCCCGGCGACACCTCGCTGACTACCGCCCCGGTACGGGCGATCTCCTCCAGCAGTTCCACATGGGCAGTCGGGTAGGGAACGTCGACACCCCCCGGCGAGCACCGCCACCGTCGATCCGGCTGCGGCCAACGCCCCCCGGTGTGCTGCTGCGTCAATGCCGAACGCGGCTCCCGACACCACGGCCCATCCCTGTTCCGCCATCGCAAACGCGATCTCTCCGGCGAGGTGCAGCCCGTAGCTGGTCGCGGTCCGGCAGCCCACGACAGTGACCGCCCGGGGTGGGAGCTCGCTCAGGTTGACCGGACCACGGACCCACAAAGCCAGTGGAGTGCCGATCATCGAACCGTCTCCCTCGTCCCGAAAACGGTCCAGGGCATCCAGTTCGAGGGGCCACTCGGCGTCCTGGGGACAGACCAGCCGGGCGCCGGCGCGCCATGCCGCGTCCAGGTCCCGAACCGGATCGACACTCGGGTGCGCCGCCCGGAGCGCATTCCACACCTCGGACGCACCCCGGCGCCTGACCTCGACGGCCACGCGACGATGTTCCGGGCCGAAGACGCGGG
>NZ_CDWTMG010000389.1:0-2757 GCF_977945845.1 Frankia sp. CcMO1 | reverse complement strand
CCCTAGTCGTCACAGCGGCCTCCCCCGCCCGATCCGACCAGTGGTCCGACCAGTGGAAGGAAGCACGGGAGGGGACGACGCGGGAAGCCGGCCGGTGGCCCGGGGGTCGGGCAGGCAGGCGGACGAACGCTGCATGAGAACCGACCATAACGGCGGAAGGTTACGTGGATGTTCATCGAGACGGACGCTCAGTGACGTAGTTCTGATCTTGCTTGGCGGCGGCGTTCATCACCTCACCTGCGCTATCTCACCTGCGTTATCGCCAGCTTCCACCCGCACCGACCCAGGCCGACACCCCCACCATCACCCAGAGTTACCTTACCGATGCTGGCACGAACTGCGGAGAGGGAGGCGACAGGTTTGAGGTGGACATGTCAGGGCCGGGTGTAGAGGGCGCAGCCCCATCCGGCCAGCGTGCGCAGCGGGAACGGCAGCCGGCAGCCGAGATCGGCTGCGGCCGTGTCCACCGCGGCCAGCTCTCCCAGCACCGCCTCCCAGGGCGCGTCACTCATCACCCCGAGCAGGGGCAGCGCGCACGCCGCCCGCACCCAGCCCTGGTCGACCACCACATAGCCCCCGCCCATGCCCTCGATGGCCCGGGCGGCGGTCACCATGTCGTCGTCCCGTGCCCCGACGACGATCAGATGCCCCGGCGGCTCCGCCGTCGTGACCGCGAGCGCGCCCCGGGTCAGCCCGCACCCGCGGAGCATCCCGACGTCGATCTCGTCCGAGGAGCCGTCCCGACCGAAAATTGCGATCTTGAGAAGGTCCCGGGACGGATCGGCCACCGCCCAGCCGTCCCGCAGGGTGGGTTCCACCCGCACGGTACGGAGCCCACGCGGGCGGGAGAGGTCGGAGACCTGGCCCGTCCCGGTCATCCGCAACGCCCGCGCTGGTCCACCGACGGGCGGCGCCGTCCCCGGGTCGCGAGGGGGATCGACGCTCACCACGACCACACTGGCATCTTGCCGGTGGGACCGTCGCAGGCCGGGTGATGTGAAGGAGCCGGCGTGCAGGTTCGCCGGGAGTCGTGTCCGGCCGGTGGCCCAGGCGGGCGAGATGTCGAGGTTGTCGAACAGGGGTCGGCCGCATTCCGCGGCGATCCGGCCACCCGCCACCACCACGTCGGGCGGCGCGGTTCCGGCCAGGGAGGAGACGACCTGGAGATCGGCGAAGCGGGTGGGCGCGATCGACCCCAGGGTGGGTTCCAGATCGTGCCTGCGGGCGGGGAGCAGGGAGAACCGCCGGATGGCGTCGATCTGGCCCATCCCCCGACCGACCGCAAGTCGCACGTCGTAATCGAGATGCCCGATCGTGGCGAGCTCCGCGACCGATCTGGCCCTGCCCCGGACCGGCTCGGCCCCGCTGTCGGCCGCCCGCAGCAGACCGCCGGCCTCCGTGGCGGACGACTTGACGGGCGCCGCCCCTACCGAGGACAGCGCGGTCAGCGCGGAGGCGGGCGGTATCGGAGGCACCTCGACGACCGGGGCGGCGGGCGCCCCGGTCCCGGGAACCTGCCCCGCTCGGACCAGCACCCGCAACGGGGTCGAGGATCCCGTCACCAGATCCACACCGCGCAGACCGCCCAGCGCGACCAGGACGGCCGGGTCGGTCACCAGGGTGGCGGTTCCCCGCGGGACGATCAGGCGAGCCAGTTCTCCCGGAGTGAGCAGCGTCTCCTCGACGCGCAGGCCGGCGTCGACATAGGCCGGCAGGACGAATCTGCCGGCGGCGTCGAGCGAGCGCCGACCCGCCAACGTTCCCGGCTTCGTGACTGCGGCGATGTAGCACCCCACGATCAGGATGTCCCGCGCGGCCACGGCACCGCTGTGGACGGCGACGACAAGCCCACCGCGTACGACGAGGTCGGCCTCCTCCTCACCCGCGGCCACCCGACGCAGTCGAGCGAGCTGTGCCTCGGACGGACGCAGCAGGTCCGCGCCGACCACGGGTACCTGCCCGGTCGGACCAGTAGCCGCCGCCGGATCACGCGGGTCGGCCGCGGGAGCGGTGGTGGAGAAGGTCGTGTTCGACGCCGCCGTGCGGGCCGGGGTCGCCGATCGGTGGGGCGTGGCAGACGCCGATCGGTGGGGCGTGGCAGAGGAGACGGTCGGCTGGGGCGCCCGTCCGGACACCGTCATCAGCCGGAGTCCCCGACTGGAGCGTTCGGCGTTCATGGCGGCCTCTCGTCTGCCGGTCAGCACCGAGGCTGCACCCGATGGCGGCACGCCCGGAAGAGGATCACGTATGACCAACGGCGAAATCACCCCCATTACTTCCTTTACTCCAGAACAAGCCGGGTGCCCCCGGAGCCGGCGGACCAGCACCGCCCGCCGGGAGGGCGGCGATGGCGTGATTGTTGTTTGCCACGTGTCATTACCCGCCATGCGCCGAAACCGGCCGGTAACGCAGGTGGAACACCATGTTGACCAGAGACGGGAAGAACACGGCGATCCCGGCGATCATGCCGACCGCGGCACGGCCCCGCCCGAAGACCAGTGCGAGCAACCGAACCCCTGTCAGCCTCATCCCGGGCGCACCCCCACCTGCCGGTCGGTCCGACCGGCCCGAGCGGTTCCCCGGACGTTAGAAAGAAGGCGTATCGGTCCCATCGCGCCCGGGTGAATTACCAGTAACTCCATTCTTGCTGTTGACGGAACCACACTCCCGCGGCGTCCCCGGCAATGTCGGGACGGAAACCTGGACGAAACTTTTCTTGGGCTTCGGGAGTGTCGCCGTTCACCTGACCGTCACATT
>NZ_CDWTMG010000388.1:0-2783 GCF_977945845.1 Frankia sp. CcMO1 | reverse complement strand
GGACATCGGGAGCGACCCAGGCCGGGGGCTGCCGGGGCGTGACGGCTACAGGGGAGGGGTCCGTGGTCCGGACCCTGCTTGGCAGGTCGGCCGTGCCGAACCTCAGGTGCAGGTGATCGGGGTCATGGCGACGCCGCTCCCACAGCGTCGCAGTCGGTCCCTGAGCGGTGGCGAGCAGGCTTGCCGGATCGGGGTGGTTGCGATGACGCTCGGTGCATTCCGCCGCGAGCGCGGCACGAGCAGTGGCCTCGACGTCGTCCCGCTCCTGCCGGTAGCGGGCCATGGCTGCACGGAACTCCCGACCCTCCCGCCGTCGGCCGCTCACCACGGAGGCGACCAGGCTCACCGGCGCCAGCACCGCGAAGAGCAGAACGTAGACTGTCCGCAGCAGGGCAGCCATGCCCAGGGCGGCGACGAGCGGCAGCACCGTCGTGAGGACCGGGACCGGGACACGGCGGGTGCGGCCGGCAGGGCGAAGACGGACTCCCGCTCCAGCGGATGCAGGCGAGGCGGACGGTTGACGTCGAGCATGCCAGGAGCGGAGACGGACGGGCGGGTCAGCACCGTGAGCGGTGCGGGCCGCACGAGCAGCAACGTCACCGGGGCGATCCGCACCGCGGCCAGGATGGTGCTGGCAGGCGACGATGGGTGGTCGCCGACGACGGCCGCGCCCGGACCGGCTGTGACGGTGCACCGACCGCCGACCTCGACCCGGATGGTCAGCGCGGGCTCGTCGCTGCTGTGACCCCCCAGCGTGACAGTGCAGCCGGGTCCCGAGCCGACGGTGAACTCACCCGCCGGCAGGTGATGGATGTCGCCCGCCCCGGGCCCACCGATGATCATCAGGTCGACCAGACCCGTCCCGCGGACCCGCCGGGACACCGCGGCATCAAGGCTCACCACCGCACCCTCCAGCAGCGGCGAGGAGGCCAGGGTCGTCTCCGGGTCGAGTGGACGGACGGTACCGGAGACGTTGATCGAGGGCCCGGCCCGCGCCAGTGTGGGAGTACGCCGATGCGGGCGGACAGCGGCGGCCATCGCCCCGGCCACCGCACGGAGCGGGGTTTCCGGGGCGGCGGTCAGTAGTACGTCCGTGCTGGAATTCCGGGTGGCATCGAGGACGGTGAGGGTGAAGCGCATGTATGGAAGATACGGCGTGGAAAAGCGGGGAGCGGGACGGGCCGACGGGGAGTTCTTCTACTTGGTGTTGTGGTCGAAATATGTGGTGGCGCAGAAACCACCATGACGATTCATGGCGAGTCGCAAGGATGATGCTCCCGCCCGGCCGTGCGTGCCATCGCCCGGGTGCGCATCACCTCCGCACCCGCCAGCTCCACCATGGCGTCACTCACCTCGGCAGCGTCGGCCGGGATCGGGAAACCGACCGCAGGTTCGGGTGAGCGCGTCTGGCCGGTCGGAGACGGCCCAGCCGACAGGGCCACTCCGACGCTCACTGACATGCTGATCCGATGACCGTGCACGTCCAGCGGTTCGTCCAGGGAGGAGATGAGCCGCTCGGCCAGGGTTGCGGCCTCGGCTGCGGTAACGGGTCCGGTGACGATGACGAACTCGTCCCCGCCCCAGCGCCCGAGAATGTCGCCGGGGTGGAGTACCTTCGAAAAGCGGCGGGCGGCGGCATCCAGAACGGCATCGCCCGTCGGATAGCCGAAGGAGAAATTGACTCGACGAAATGCATCCAGGTCAAGGAAGAGAACGGCCGTTCCGCGGTTGTGCCCGGTTTTGGCCGTGCCTGTTGTGATGGCCGTGCCGGCGGCGGCTGGCAGGGCGTGTCCGGGGGTTGTTCCGGGCGCCACGGTGGTCACAGTGTCCGGCGGGCCCGCGGCCAGTCGGGCAGCGAGAAGCGCGCGCAGCCCCGTGCGGTTCACCAGCCCGGTTGTCGCATCTGTCGACGCGTGATGCCGCAGCTCCTCCTCCCGCTGGTGTCGCTCGGTGACGTCGTCGACGACGACGATCAGACCGTCACCACGGATCAGCGGGCGCAGGCGTACGTCGAGCCAACGATAACCATGTGGCGTCGGTTTCGGGATCTCGATCCGGGCCTGCTTGCGTCGTCGGTCGATCATCTGCCGGGACAGGATCGCCAGTGCCCGCACCGGGGCAGCCGGATCGGCGAGCGCCGCGGCGGCCAACAGGGTCGCGGGTCGGGCTGTGGCTCGTTCCGCCGGCCGAGCCGCTGATCGAGCCGCTGATCGAGCCGCTGAGTTGGCCGCGTTGTCGCATGCCGCCAACCAGCTGATGCCCGGCCGGACGGGGAGCAGGGCCACCCCGGTGGCGGCATTGCGGCGCCATGCCTCGTTGAGGCGGGTCACCGTTCCCTCCGGGCCGAGCACGGCGACCGACGAGGGGAGGGAGTCAAGGACGGCCACCGCGACGTCGTCGGTCAGCACCGAGCTGGTTCCTTCCGACTGCCGGTCCAGGGGTGGCCGGGTAGGTGAGTTGGACGTACCTGCCTTGCGGTACTGGACACGGGTGGGTCTGCCGTGGGAGCGACGCGTCACGCGCTCCCGCGGCCGGGCGGGACTGCTGTGGTGAGATCAATCCGATCATCCCGGCTTCCTCGTATACGTGTTTTCGGTTTTGCTGACCGGTGTGCGGAGTGGGGGTTGGGTGAGTGCGGCGGGTGCGGGCGGATAGTGACTCCGCTGGGCGAGGGTGGCTGCAGCCGGTCAGCCGGTCAGCTGCGGCGACGGACAATATGGAATCCCGCCTCGGCCAGAATCATCGGTATCAGCCTGATGGTCTCGCGGTCCTTCTCGCGACTA
>NZ_CDWTMG010000387.1:0-2787 GCF_977945845.1 Frankia sp. CcMO1 | reverse complement strand
TCACCCCGCCCCACACAACGGATCATGCAATCCGAAAATCACCATCAGATCCACGGCCAACCCCGGGACGTACTTACCAAACAGGCCCTAGGCCGACGGTCCCGACGCTCGCGGGCAGCTCGTCGGGATCGAGGGGGCAGCCGGGAGCGACCCGCACCCCGAACCGGCCCGGCGCCCACCGCTCGGCGTCCCGCAGCGCGTCACGTGCCGGTCCGGCCAGCAACCCGAGGTCCAGCACCCCGAGCCCTCCGGCCCGCTGCACCGCGGCGACCAGGGGCGCGGACGGTTCAGCGAACGGCGTGATCACCACGACCAGCTCGCGGGCGTCGAGCGGATCGCGGTCGGCGGGATTGGCCGGCGAGGCCACGGGTGACGCGCTGGGTGCAGTGGTCATCGGCTGGTCCTCCCGACCGGTCCCCGCCTGGGGCAGGGCGCTGAGGGGGCAGAGGCTGCGGGGGCTGTGCTGGTCCGCATGGGCGGGCAATCGCTGGTCCGGATAGGCGGGTAATCGCTGGTCCGCGTGAGCGGGTATCTCAAGGGCAGGCGGACAGCCGGCAGACCCGGGGCCGACGGCGCGTCCGCTGCCGCCCGATCGCCGCGGCGGCACATCGAGGCCATAGAACTCACCCACCGAACCAGCATGATCGACTTGTTCCGGACGACAGGACCGCCCGCATCATCCAGACCTCCTGGTCAGTGCCGCCGGGACGGCAGACATCCGGGAAGCCGCATCCGCCCTGAGTATGCGAAAAGCGAACCAACCCCCAACAGGCTGTCGCGGAACTGGTGTCCCCCGGTCCCACGGCGGCCGCATCCGGTTAGCCGACACGGGATTGCCAACGTGCGCGGAATACTAGCCGGCCCGGTTGGGATCATTGCGTGGTGCCGGACCACAGCGTTGATCGTGGGCCCGTCGGACCACTGGCGCGGTCGCCGTGACCAGGTCCGGACGGCATCCGGTCGCCCGCTCGCCCACCGCCGGACATCGATGAGGATGTCGCGGATCGGGATTACACAGAGCCTGCAGGGGTGTGCACCGGGCGACGTCATCAATCGCCGCGGCCATCGATGGAGGTTACGAATGAGTATCACGCAGGTCGCTATCCCGGTCGCCGGTCGCAGCGATTTCTCTTCGGTATCGATCACCCAATGCGGCGATGAACAGATGTGGCTACTTCCCGGCAACACACGTCCGCATGCGCAGGGCCTGGAGAAATCGGATGCGAGGACGACGCCCCGGGAGGTATGGAACTACGGGCGGGCACCGTCCTGAAAATCGATCGTGGTCGCCGCCGGCCGGGTCAGGCGCTGACGGGCGGGGACTGACTCCTTCAGACCCCATGCGGACCAGAAGGGACATCGGCCAACCTAGTCACAGCGCGCCATCGATCGCAAGCTTATCCGATCAACTTTCCGGCAACGACCTCAATAGGGATGCCAATGGCAACATTTCAGCTACAATAAGCGACAGTCGTCGCGGAGCGCGCAGGACATGACCGTCGGGACCGGTCAGGCGAGGCCAGATCGATTACCACGGACCGGCTTTGTTACTCGAGTGGGATCATCGACACGCGACCGTCGGCACCGGGAACGGACACGCAGCGTGTCCGTTCCCGCCACTGTTCGATCATCGGGACCGGCCTCTCGCCTCATCCCTTCGCGCCGAAATGCCGGCGGCCCCGACGGAGAGGTCGATCATGATTGCCGCCATCGGAGGATCAGGTGCCGGCGACCGCGCCCCGCGCGGTCGCGCACCGGGGTTCGCGGCTCGGATCGAGGTCGTAGATCATCGGCACCGCCGCGGATCCCGCGGATCCCGCGGATCGAACATCCACGGCAGCAGCCTCATGACCTCATGACGTCACAGTTTCAGGGCCGCGGGTTGCCGGGGGCCGCGAACGCGCTCGTCTCCCGCTGCCACGCGATCGCCAGCTGGGTCCGGTTCGTGCACCCCGTCGCCACGAGCGCATGGGTGAGATGGTGCTTTACCGTGTCGATGCTGATGCACAACGCCTCGGCGACCTGGCGGTTGGAACGGCCTTCGGCGACGAGACGGACGACGTCGCGCTCGCGCGCCGACAGCTTGCCCGCGACCGACGGACCCGGGTCCGCCCGGATGTAGAACCGCAGAAGGTTACCGAGGTGCCGACCGAGAACCGCCCCGACGGCGCGGTCCCGCGGTCCGAACGCCCCCGGCCGAGAATCCAACAGGGACACCACGGCGCCCACGTTCGACGGACCGAACAGGCGGATGAGCAGCTTCGCGTGGATGCCGTGTGCCCGCAGAAACCGCTCCAGGCGCATCCGCACCTCCGGGCGTTCCGGGATGCCGAGATCGTCAAGGGTGGCGAGCCCTCGCTCGCGGACCGAACGCAGGCTGTCCGGATTGCTGAGGGCCTCCAGCTCCCGGTAACGCTCCAGGTAGGGGCCTGCGAGTCGAAGCGCCAGCCCGCGACCGGTGGGCCGGGCGTCCTGGAAGGCGGTCTCGAGCGAGGAGCCCAGGAAGAAGGCGGAATGCCGGTAACCGAGATGCCGGGCCATGCCGTCCAGGGCGAGCTCGCGGAAGGATGCCAGCGACGACGCCCGCTCGCAGTCCTCCACCACGCGCAGGATGCCGCGCAACTCGGCCGCGCCGAGAGCCAGGTCCCGCGGCATCGGCGCGGCACGCGCCACCGGAGCGGACCGGACGGGCGGGCCGCCAGCCGGGACCGCACGGCCGCTGCCGCTCGGCACCTCGCCGCGGCCCATCGGCGAGCCGCCCATCGGCACACCGCTCCCCGGTGGGCC
>NZ_CDWTMG010000386.1:0-2857 GCF_977945845.1 Frankia sp. CcMO1 | reverse complement strand
AGGTCACCCCGCACCACACAACGGATCATGCAATCCGAAAATCACCATTAGATCCACGGCCAACCCCGGGACGTACTTCCCAAACAGGCCCTAGGACAAACGGAAGATCGGGACGACCACATGACCGGGACGGCCGAGAGGTGGGATCGCTCCGGATCAGGACGGACTGGGAACGGCCCGCAGGTGACCCCGCCGGCCACCCGGGGGTGGGGCCTGCGGACCCTGCGGGGGCTCCGACCCTCCCCGCCGGGACGCCTCACGCACGGCGTCCGCAAGGGCTTCCAGGTCGTCCCCGGCCACCTCACGACCCCCCTCACGGGGCGCCTCGGCCTCGAGCCGGACCACAGCCCAGCCAAGCGGCACGGTGAGCCGATCCGCGTGGGTGCCGCACAGATCGTAGGAGTGTGGTTCGACGTACGGGGAGAGCGGGCCCAACACCGCCGTGGACTCCGCGTAGGCGTACGTGAGCGTGGCGACCGCGGCTGCGGAACAGGCCGAGCGGGAGCAGCGCCGAGGCTTCACGTTCCGGACGGTAGCCCCCGGAACGGACGACGGCCACCACCTCGGGTCGTGTCGCGTGGCGCGACGACTAATCGTCACGCGGCGTCGACCATGCCATCGCGGCCCGCATACAATATCCCTCTTTTAGCACGTATCCAGAGCGATTTTGAGATCATGGACCGTCCTCGAGCTGGTAGCGATAGGGGATGAAACGCAGGGATGTGACCGGAAACCGTCGTTACCGCGCCCACGGATCGGCGCACCACTCCGAGCGATGCCGGAAGCGGCGCGGAGTTCACCGCGATCGACGGACGACCGTCCATCCTTGAACGCTACGCTGACAGGGTGAGCGAGCCCGAGCGGTTCCCGGCAGTCGCCCGGCCGATCCCGCCACGGCGGCGGCGCGACCGGCGCGGCCGTGGAATCCGGGGCACTCTTCTTCCGCCGGACGTGCCCGCCTACGCCACCCGCGGCGACCGCTTCGACGATCTCGTCCTGGACGCCGTCGAGCATCTCGACCACCGGTGGTCCACCGAACTCGCGGACGTCGAGTTCGCCGTCGAGGACGTACCGCCGGTGGCGGTGACCGACGACGAGATCCCGCTCGCTCGTTACCAGCCGGCCAGCGGCAGGGGTCGGTCGGGCACCCCGCGGCGCATCGTCGTCTACCGCCGCCCGATCGAGGCGCGGGCCGTCGACAGCGAGGACCTGGCCGAGCTCGTCCTCGATGCGATCATCCACGAGATGGCTGAGATGATGGGGGTCGACCCCGCCGTGATCGACCCGGAGGGCCACGGCTGGGGCGACGAGTAACAGCGAGGAACAGCCGAGCCGCGGTGGCTGGCCGGCCGCAGGACACCCACCACGCGAGGGAGACCGTGACCACCAGGAACACCGTGACCACCAGGAACGAGGCCGCTCGGGCGACGGCCTCC
Organism: Frankia sp. CcMO1; assembly: GCF_977945845.1. Taxonomy (NCBI): domain Bacteria; kingdom Bacillati; phylum Actinomycetota; class Actinomycetes; order Frankiales; family Frankiaceae; genus Frankia; species Frankia sp. CcMO1. The sequence continues at coordinate 1,421 of NZ_CDWTMG010000386.1, read as the reverse complement.
GGCGCCCGGATCCTGCCACTGCACGGTCAGGCGCAGTCGTACGCCTGGGGGTCCCCGACCGCGATTCCGAACCTGCTCGGGGCGGTCGCGACCGGCGAGCCGGTCGCGGAGCTGTGGCTCGGCACCCATCCGGTGGCGACGGCCCTCGCCGAGGACGACGGCATCCGCCGTCCGGCCACCAACCTCGTCGGTCAGCTGCCGTTCCTGCTCAAGGTACTGGCCGCCGAGAAGGCGCTGTCGCTGCAGGTGCACCCGGACCTGGCGCAGGCCCGGGCCGGCTTCGACGCGGACGACGCGGCCGGTCTCGGCCTGGGCGATCCGCGTCGGCGTTACCGTGACCGGAATCACAAGCCCGAACTAATCGTCGCACTGTCCCCGTTTCGGGCTCTCGCCGGCGTACGTGATCCCGGCCGGACCCTCGCCATCGTCGCCCGGCTGGGCTCACCGGCCCTCACCGCCGCCTTCCGACCACTGGCCGACGATCCCTCGGGCGGCGCCGCGCAGGTGCTCCGCTCCCTGCTGACCATGCCGCGCGAACCCGCCCGTGACCTCGTCCGCGACCTCGTGGCGACGGCCCGCCGGCTCGCCGCCGGCCCGCACGACGCGGCAGCGCCGGGGACGCCCAGCGCCGAAACGGACGACACGGCGACGGACAGGGCCGCGGCGGACGGCGTCGCGGCGGACGGCGTCGAAGCCGATGACGTCGCGCGGGCGGCCGACCTGATCGGTCTGCTCGCGGCCGCGCACCCGGGCGACGTCGGGATCGCGGCCGCCCTGTTGCTGAACGACGTCACCCTGCGCCCCGGGGAGGGGCTCTTCCAGCCCGCGCGGCTGCTCCACGCCTACGTCTCCGGCCTGGGTATCGAGATCATGGCGACCTCGGACAACGTGCTGCGCGGCGGGCTCACCCCCAAGCACATCGATGTCGACGAGCTCCTGCGCATCCTTGATCCCACTCCGAGCGCGGCGCCGATCCTCATGCCCTGTACTCTCGCGGTCTCCCCCGGTGGTCTGCTCCGCGGCTGGGACGTCCCCGTCGGGGACTTCGCCCTCACCGAGGCGATCTGCACCGGCGGCGCCCTGAACGTGGGACGGCCCGTGGTGCTGCTGGCCATCGAGGGTGCGGTCCGGGTGACCGGCACCGCCGACAACGGGACGACCGTCGCCCCGGTGGAGTTGCGCGGGGGCCGGTCCGCCCTGCTGGCCGGATCCGCCGCGTTGACCCTCACCGGCACCGGTCGGGTCTTTCTCGCCGCTCCCGGCCGCTGACGGGCGATGCCACCGACAGGGCGGGGTGCTGACGGCCCGGAAGACCGGAAGACCGGAAGCGTCACGAACCTCCCGCACGTCCTGGGAGGACGCCGACCGGTGCCCGGCCCGCCACGAGGCGAAGATCGAAGGCCGGCCGTCCCCCTAGGGCC
>NZ_CDWTMG010000385.1:0-2870 GCF_977945845.1 Frankia sp. CcMO1 | reverse complement strand
CGGCGACCCCGCGACCTCCGACCCGCGGTTCGGCACCGGGCGCTACGCCCCCGAGATCACCGACGCGACGTACGCCGAGATGCTGCGCCGCGCCGGGGCGGCTCTCGCCCGCGGGGAACGGGTGGTGCTGGACGCCTCCTGGTCGAGCGCGCGTCACCGCCGGGCCGCCGCCGAGCTCGCCGCAAGCGTCTGCGCCGACCTGGTGGAGCTGCACTGCGTGACGGCACCGGAGGTGGCGGCTGCCCGGATCGGCCGCCGCGCCGCCGCGGGCACCGATCCGTCGGAGGCGACGATGGCCATCCACCGGGCGATGGCGGCCCGCGCCGACCCCTGGCCGTCGGCGACGGTGGTACGCACCGCCGTCCCGGTCGCCGAGGCCCTGCAGACGGTTCTCGCCCACCTGGACTGACGCCGCCCGGTGGGTCCGGTGTGACCATCCCGCGCGGCGCCGTCGCGTTTCAGGGCGCCGTCACTTCTCGATGCGGGTGGCGTACACGGCGGCCTGGGTGCGGCTGGACAGCTCTAGCTTCTCCAGGATGGCCGAGACGTAGTTCTTCACCGTCTTCTCGGACAGGTGAATCCGCCCGGCGATCTGCCGGTTGGTCAGCCCCTCCGCGATGAGGACGAGGATCTGGCGTTCCCGCTCGCCGAGGGTGGCAAGCTTGCGGTCCTCGGCCGGGCCCTCCCGCAACCGGGTGAGGACCCGCTGGGTGACGGCCGGGTCGAGCAGGGAACGGCCCGCGGCGATCGTCCGGATGGCGCCGACCAAGTCCGTGCCCCTGATCTGCTTGAGCAGGTAGCCGGCGGCCCCGGCCATGATGGCGGCGAACAGGGCGTCATCGTCGTCGTAGGAGGTGAGGATCAGGCAGCCGATCTCGGGATGCGCCGAGCGCAGGTCCCGGCAGACGTCGATACCGTTGCCGTCCTCGAGGCGGGCGTCGAGCACGGCAACGTCCGGCCTCGTCGCCGGGATCCGGCGCAGTGCCTCCGCCGCGGTGGACGCCTCTCCGACGACCTCGATGTCACCGGTCTCGGAGAGCATCTCGCGGATGCCGCGCCGGACGATCTCATGATCGTCCAGGAGGAAGACCCGTACGGTGCCCACGGTGTCGACGATACTCACGGTGCCGACGATACCGTCCATGGTCGTCGCCCGGACCGGTTCGGCATGGTGCCGGGAGGGTGCGCGGGTGCGGCCGGGCCCGTTGCGGGCCCGTTCGAGCCGTTCGGCGCCTCCGGGTGAACCCGCCCGCGTGAGCGCACCGCCCCCGGCCCGGGGCCCGCAGCGGCTGGCGGCCGCACAACCGGTGAGAGCCGGTGGCTACCCGAGGCGGTTACCCGAGGCGGGCGACGCTGCCGTAGACACTGACCTCGGCATCGGTCGGCACCTCGCCCTCGGCGGCGGGCTCCTCCGGCCGCCACCGAGGGACCATCTCCACTCCGGGGTCGATGAGCTCCAGGCCGGCAAAGAACCGTTCCACTTCGGCCCGAGTGCGGTGCTGCCCGGGGATGCCCCGGGAGCGGTACGTGGTGAAGAGCTGCTCCATGCCGGGGTTGACGTCGGCGGTGGCGTGGGTGAGCGCCAGATAACTGCCCGATGGCAGGGCCGCCAGCAGCCGGCCGAGGATGCCGTAGGGGTCATCCGCGTCGGGGATAAAATGAAAGATCGCGATCAGGGACAGGGCGACTGGCTGGGTCAGGTCGAGGGTGTCGCGCAGTTCCGGGGCGGCCAGAATGCGCTCCGGGTCGCGCAGATCCGCGTCGAGGTAGGCGGTGCGGCCCTCGGGGGTGCTGGCGAGCAGGGCGCGAGCGTGGGCGAGCACGATCGGGTCGTTGTCGGTGTAGACGATCCGGGCGTCCGGGGCGAGGCCCGGTTCTCCACCGCGGCGGTGCTGGCGCCCGGGAAGGCGGCCCGTGCCTGCTCGGCCGCCTCCCGATCAGCGGGGAAGTTGTCCTTGCCGCCCAGGTAGTAGTGTCGGGTAGCGAGGGCACATTGCTGTGCCCCCGCCCCCTCAGAACCGTGCGTGCGCCTCACGACGCACACGGCTCAAGCAAGCCCGGGGGCTCGCAGGCTGCGAAGGTGCTGTTTCGACGCGCTCGTCGGTGGGTAGCCGTCGGGCGCAGTGGGTGTGCACGAGGCGGTGAGCAGAGGATACGTCCGGCGTGCCGGATTCGGGGCTGAGGGCGATCGATTGTCGGTTGATCTCCTTTCGTGTCCCGGCAAGCCACTGTTCCCATTCCTGGGGGCTGTTGGGCTCGCTTCTGAGGAGTCGAAATGAAATAACTTGCGCGTTTCGAACCCTCCACAGGCCTGTGACCTGCGATGATGCTCTCGATCACGTATTTGTTACTTCATTACGTCCCCTGACGTGCAAGAGAAGTCCTCGGCAGATTGGGCAGCGGCCGTGCTGCTGTGAGAGCAGCCGTAGATTGCCCGGACTGAGCGGAGGTTTGCTCTTGCGTCGCCGTTCATTCCAGTACTCGCTCAGGTTCGGATCATCCGGAGATGCCGTTCCAGGAACGAGATGATGCCGGGCGATCGTCGTCCAGGAGAACTTCTGGAGGTAGCCGCCGGTTACGTGGTCACCGAAAACCCAGCGGTCCTGCCTGGCGCGGTTGAAACGACCGAAGTACTGTTTGACGATCCAGTCCCTCGACTTCTTCGGGTGGCTGTGCTTGGCCCACTTGTAGGTAAGCTTCCACATATGCGTATCCAGGGCGCTGAAAGACGCGCTGGAGACACCCGGCCGGTAGTACGCGGCCCATCCTTTGATAATCGGGTTCAGGCGACGGGTGACCGCTTCCGCGTTCATCCCCCGCAGGTCCCGCATCTCCGTACTAAGCCGTGCCCGGATTCGCTTCATGGTAAA
>NZ_CDWTMG010000384.1:0-2871 GCF_977945845.1 Frankia sp. CcMO1 | reverse complement strand
GAAGACAAGCCTAGAGGGAGTTACCGGGCTCATGGGAGTTACCGGGTCGGCTGTAGGGCAGGCTCGGTGCCGGTAGCCATCGGCGGGGTCGTGGCCGTGAGCGCGGAACCGGCCCCGCCGGGTCACCGGTCGGAGCGCCACAGCCGCCGGAACAGCTCGTAGTTCTCCCACGGCTGCGCCGTAGCGGCGCTACCCTGGCGCGGGACAGGCGACGGGCGGACGAACGTCACGGACGCTCCCGGGGCGCGGCGGTGTCGAGCAGCCGCGCGAGCCGTCAAGGCGAACCCGGCATGAGGCCCGCGGCGCAGGGAGGATTCCGACGATGACAGGCGGCTTCGCCCACCAGGCGAACCGGGTCGCCCCGGCCCGGACGCTGCCCACCCTCGACATCGCTCCCTTCCGGACCGGCGCCACGAACCGAGGTGAGTTCCTCGCCGCCCTGCGCGAGGCCTGCCACGGCCCGGGGTTCTTCTACCTGACCGGACACGGCGTCCCGGCCTCGCTCACCACCACGATCCTCGACGTGAGCCGCCGGTTCTTCCAGCTGCCCGAGGCGTCGAAGCTGGAGATCGAGAACATCCACTCGCCGCACTTCCGCGGGTATACCCGGCTCGGGCACGAGATCACCCGGGGCCGCCCCGACCTCCGCGAACAGATCGACATCTCCGATGAGCGCCCGGCCCGTGACCTCGGCCCCGACGATCCGGTCTACCTGCGCCTCGACGGTCCCAACCAGTGGCCCGCGGCCCTGCCCGAGGTGCGTGACACCGTGCTCGCCTACATGGCGGAGCTGGGCCGGCTGGGCCGGATGCTGGTCCGGGCGTTCGCCGAGTCGCTGAGCCTGCCCGCCGACCACCTCGACCAGACCTTCGCCGACGAGCCGCGCTCGCACCTGAAGCTGATCCGGTACCGACCGGCGCCGCCCGGCTTCGGCGACGGCTACGACCAGGGAGTCGGGGCGCACAAGGACGGCGGCTTCCTCACGTTCGTCCTCCAGGACCACGTCCGCGTGCTCCCGGAGCGGGCCCCGGCCGGCGGGCCGGGCGGGCCGGGCGAGCCGGCGGTGGGGGCGGCCGGCCTGCAGGTGGCGGACGGGGCCGACGGCTGGATCGACGCGGTCCCGGAACCCGGCGCGTTCGTCGTCAACATCGGCGAGATGTTCGAGCTGGCGACGCGGCGCTACTACCGGGCGACCGTGCACCGGGTCGTCAGCCCACCATCGGGCCACGAGCGGGTGTCCGTGGCGTTCTTCTTCGGGCCGCGGCTGTCGGCCACCCTGGAACCGGTTCCGCTGCCGGGCGAGCTGCTCCGGCAGATCACCGACGCGCCCCCGCCCGATCCGCACAATCCGGTCTTCGCCCAGCACGGGGTGAACACCCTCAAGAGCTGGCTACGCAGCCATCCCGAGGTGGCGCGGCGCTACTACGCCGACGCCGACGCCGAGCACCCCAAAGGACCCAAAGGAAAAGCCCTGTGACGACGATCCCCCCCCGGGTCGAAGCTTCGAGACCCGGCAGCTCCACGCCGGAGCCGCCCCGGACCCGGCGACCGGCGCGCGCGCCGTGCCGATCTACCAGACGACCTCCTTCGTGTTCGACGACACGCGGCACGCGGCCGAGCTGTTCTCGCTGGCCGAGGTCGGCTTCACCTACACCCGGGTCGTCAACCCCACGCAGGACGTCTTCGAACAGCGCATCGCGGATCTGGAGGGCGGGGTCGCGGCCCTGGCGACCGCCAGCGGCCAGGCCGCCCAGTCCCTGGCGGTGCTGAACCTCGCCGCCGCCGGGGCGCACCTGGTGTCGTCGACCTCGCTGTACGGCGGGACGTACGCGCTGTTCAGGAACACGCTGGCGGAGTTCGGGATCGAGACCACCTTCGTCGACGACCCGGACGACCTCGACCTCTGGCGCGCGGCGATCCGGCCGAACACCGCCGCGCTCTACGGCGAGACCATCGGCAACCCCCGTGGGAACGTTCTCGACGTCGCCAGGATCGCCGAGGTGGGGCACGCCGCGGGGGTACCGCTGATCGTGGACAACACCCTGGCGTCGCCGTACCTGAGCCGCCCTCTCGAACACGGCGCCGACATCGTGGTGCACTCCGCCACCAAGTTCATCGGCGGGCACGGGACGTCGATCGGCGGTGTCATCGTCGACGGCGGGCGTTTCGACTGGGGCAACGGCCGTTATCCGCGGTTCACCACACCGGATCCGGCCTACCACGGCCTGGTCTTCCTCGACGCGTTCCCAGAGACCGCCTACATCGTGCGGGCCCGCGCGCGGCTGCTGCGCGACCTGGGCCCGGCCCTGTCCCCGATGAACGCCTTCCTGCTGCTCCAGGGGCTGGAGACGTTGTCGCTACGGATGGAGCGGCACAGCGCGGGCGCGCTGCGGGTGGCACAGTGGTTGTCCGAGCGGGACGAGGTGATCTGGGTCGCCTACCCGGGCCTGGCGTCGAGCCGCTGGTATCCGGCGGCCCGGCGCTACCTGCCCGATGGTGCCGGCGCCGTGCTGGCCTTCGGTATCCGCGGTGGTGGCGCCGCCGGGCGGGCGTTCATCGAGGCCCTCGAACTGCACAGCCATCTCGCCAACGTCGGGGACGTCCGCTCGCTGGCGATTCATCCGGCGTCCACGACCCACGCCCAGCTCACCCCCGCCGAGCAGGCCGACAGCGGGGTGAGCGAGGAGCTGATCCGCCTGTCGGTCGGCATCGAGGGGGTCGACGACATCCTGGCCGACCTGGAAAAGGGCTTCCGCGCGACCAAGGGGCGCTGACCGGATTCAGCATCCGCCGCACTGCGAAGAGCCCAGTATTTCACTAGCTCTATCGACAAACTCTACTTACCCCACTAAGTTTGCCTGCTAGGGCCTG
>NZ_CDWTMG010000383.1:0-2945 GCF_977945845.1 Frankia sp. CcMO1 | reverse complement strand
AGCCGTGGCGGCTCGACGTCTTCCGCGAGCAGGTGCGCGGCGGCGAGCATTTCGCCGATATCGCGGTCGGCCGCCGCTGGCGGGTGGTTGGCGCCGACGTGGTGTCCTCGGCGCCTGAACTGGCCCGGCTCACGCTCAACATCGCCACCGTGCATCACGACGAGATCGCCGCGGGCGGGCGGCGTCTGGTGTATGGCGGGCACACCATCGGCCTGGCGCTGGCCCAGGTCTGCCGTGCGCTGCCCAACATCGTCACGGTCGCCGGCTGGGACGGGTGCGATCATACCGGCCCGGTCTACGAGGGTGACTCGCTGAGCAGCACGGTCACCGTGGAGTCCACCCAGGCACTCGCTGCCGGGGGTGGGCTCGCGTGGTTGCGGGTCGAGGTCGAGGCCCAGGCAGGGCCGGCCGGACAGCCGCGGTCGGTCCTGCTGTGGCGGTGCGCGGTGGTTCTGGCTTGACGCCCGCCGAACCGGGGCTGATGGCTACACCGGGGTTGATGGCTACGATGCGCCTGGCCTGAGGCGCCGGTACAGGTACGACGACCCTGCGGGCCGGGGCTTCCGGATGTTGGCCCGGGGGGACCTGTGGGCCTACTTTCCCGGCCGTGGACGAACCAGCAGGCCCGTCGAGGTCGTTAGGAAGGGCGGGAAGGCGCGGGCCTGGCAGAGTGGATGACCACGGGGCCCGGCAGAGGAGAACATCGATGAGGATTGCGGAAGACATCACGCAACTGATCGGCAACACGCCGCTGGTCCGATTGCGTCGCGTCACGGACGGGGTGGGAGCCCAGGTCGTGGCCAAACTGGAGTCCTTCAACCCGGCGCACAGCGTGAAGGACCGCCTCGGGGTGGCCCTGATCGACGCCGTGGAGCGGGCGGGGCTGATCGGGCCGGACACCGTCATCCTCGAACCTACCAGCGGGAACACCGGCATCGCCCTGGCCATGGTGTGCGCCGCCCGCGGGTACCGCTGCGTCCTGACGATGCCCGAGACGATGAGCACCGAGCGGCGGATGCTGCTGCGGGCCCTCGGTGCGGAGCTCGTGCTCACCCCCGGTGCCGAGGGCATGCCCGGCGCCATCGCGAAGGCGGAGGAACTCGCGAAGAACGACGAGCGGTACCTCATCCCGCAGCAGTTCGAGAACCCGGCCAACCCGGCGATCCACCGCGCCACGACCGCCGAGGAGATCTGGCGCGACACCGACGGGCAGATCGATGTGCTCGTCGCCGGGGTCGGCACCGGCGGGACCATCACCGGCGTCGCCCAGGTCATCAAGGAGCGCAGGCCCGAGGCGCGGTTCGTCGCCGTGGAGCCGTCGGCGTCGCCGGTGCTCTCGGGCGGCGTGAAGGGACCGCACCCGATCCAGGGCATCGGTGCCGGGTTCGTCCCGCCGGTCCTGGAGACCGGCCTCGTCGACGAGATCATCCAGGTCGATGGTGAGGACGCCTTCGACCTGGCCCGCCGGCTGGCCCGGGAGGAGGGACTCCTAGTGGGCATCTCCTCGGGCGCGGCGGTGTCGGCGGCGCTGCAGGTGGCCCGCCGCCCGGAGAACGCCGGGAAGCTGGTCGTCGTCGTGTTTCCGGACTTCGGCGAGCGATACCTGAGCACACCGCTGTTCGCCGGGCTCGGGTGACCGACTGTGCTCTCGACGCTGCGCCATGACCTGCGCACGGTGAAGGAGCGGGATCCGGCCGCCCGCTCCACCCTCGAGATCGCCCTGTGCTATCCCGGCTTGCACGCAGTCTGGGGCCACCGGATCAGCCACTGGCTGTGGACCCGTGACCTGCGGCTGCCCGGGCGCGTGGTTGCCACGCTCACCCGCATGCTCACCGGGGTCGAGATCCACCCCGCCGCCACGCTCGGCCCCGGCGTCTTCATCGACCACGCCACCGGCGTGGTCATCGGGGAGACCGCCGAGGTCGGCGCCGACGTCACGATCTACCACGGGGTTACCCTCGGCGGCACCAGCCTGGAACCGGCCAAGCGGCACCCCACCATCGGCGACCGGGTGATCATCGGTGCCGGTGCCAAGGTTCTCGGCAACATCACCGTCGGCTCGGACAGCCGCATCGGGGCCAACGCCGTCGTCGTGCGGCCCGTGCCGCCCGGCTCGGTGGTCGTCGGCGTCCCCGGCCAGGTCATCACCCCCAGCCGCCCCCGGCCGGCCACCGCCCTGCCCGGTCAGGACGACGTGCTCCCCGACCTCGTCGGCGTCAGCCTGAAGTCCCTGCTCACCCGGGTCGACCAGCTGGAGGCGGTGCTCGACGGGAACACCGGGAACACCGACGGCCGCGCCGACGGGCGGGTCGCCGCCCATCCCACGATCCGCCCGCCCCAGGCCGGTGTGTGGTACGGCGAGGACTTCTCCATCTGATCAACGACCTTCAGCGGCGACCTGATCGGTGACACCCTTGGCTCGACCGGTGCCCCTGGGGATCCGGTCGAGCCAGGATTTGCCGGCAAAGCATGCGTCGCCATGACCACTTGATTCCGCCAGGCCACCGAGAGAATCGCTGGCGACCGGGATCGATCGCTCCTATGTTTGATCACATAGCGTAGTGATCTATCATAGATTAGCCATCATGGCGAGGCCCTGGTCTGATGCTGCGTCCCGCGTAGGAGTTGAAGCACATGGTGAGGTCGTTCGGGGGGTCGGCATCGCCGCTTCGGGCGGCACGGCTGGCGATAAACGCCACCCAGGAGCAGATCGTCGCGGCGCTGGATGCCAGATCATCGTCGGGTTCGTCCGGGGTGACCCCGAGCATGCTCAGCGGCTGGGAGCTGGGAAGACGCACGACGAGCCCCCGCTACCGGAAGATGCTGTGCGATCTGTTCAGAGAATCGCCGGATGTGCTGTTCGCCCATCAGGACGCGGCGTCCACCGGCCTGGATGGTGAGATGGCGATTGTCATGGGGCATCCCTCGCTTCTAGGCTTGTCTTC
>NZ_CDWTMG010000382.1:0-2956 GCF_977945845.1 Frankia sp. CcMO1 | reverse complement strand
ACTTCGAAGAGCCCCGATGTCGCACATCTCGATGAGGCCGTCCCATTCGGGATCCGTCAGTTCCCACCGCAACGGTTCCCGGCTGGCGATGACCACCAGGCCACGGTCGAGCTGTGCCACGAGATCACGTAGCCAGGCATCCGCGAGTTGCGCCCGTCCGGTGCGTACCGGGCTCGGTACCAGGGCCTCGTGGCTGTCAATGATGATCACATACTGTCTGTCCTGGCTGGCGGCCCGAAGGTCTTCAGCGAACAGAAACGTGACGGCGTCGGCGAGCTCACTGTTCGGCAGGTCGTCGAGCGTCGCCGGGGTGGGATCGCGCCGCACCCGCAGGCGGCGGCGTACGTCGGAGCCGCCGCGCTCCAACAGCTTGACAAGGCCGCGGGCCGTACCGAAAACTGGAATTCCGGTCATCGTGTCGGCGATATCCGCGAGAATGGAACTCTCGTCGATGAATGCCAGTTCCGAACGGTTCAACCGCAGGTGTGGGTGTAGCCGCTGCCACAGCACTGCGTAGGCTATGGGGACGTAATGAAGTAACAAATACGTGATCGAGAACATCATCGCAGGTCACAGGCCTGTGGAGGGTTCGAAACGCGCAAGTTATTTCATTTCGACTCCTATGTCGAAGCGATCGAAGTGGACCCCTTGCGACCCCAGTTCGTTGCGTAGCACCGCCAGTTCTTCTTCCTGCTGGCGCAACGAGTGTACCTGCAGATCGAGTGATGCCGTTCGATACCGGGTTGCCGTCCGGTCCTTCAACTCGCGCAGTAGTCGTGACTTACCTATACCGCCCACGCCGGTGGCGTTGAAGACCCGTGGACCGTCACCTATATGGGTCAGCTCTTCGGCGAAAGCCGCCAGCACCGGTTCGCGGTCCACGAAACGCCGCTGCAGTGCGGCGACCCGATGAAACCGTGGCGCAGGCGCCATGTAAACCTCCGACCATCACAGACCGCAATACCGTCGAGGACGATGCAATCATAGTTGAGCTCGACGACGCACGATGGACCAGCACATCGGGCTGCGGCGCGATCCTGCCGATCCGCACCCGGGCGAGCCCGGGCCGGAACCGCGACCACGGTTCCGGCCCGGGTAGGCGTGCGCCGTGGGATCCGGTCGGCTAGTCGTTCTCGAGCGGAATCTCGCCGAGCGGAATGTCCAGGTAGGACGAGGAGCCGTCGGTGGACGAGATCTCGATTTTGTTGTTGGTGACGGTGGCGTCGCCGAAGAATCTGTCCTTGGTGTCCACGACCAGCTGTATCTGGCGGCCCGGCGTGATGCGGTAGTCGGCCGGCTGCAGGTGGATGTCGATCGTCCGCGTCTCTCCCTCGCGGTCGTTGAGCAGGGTGAAGGGCGCGCTGGTGATGATTTTTGCCTTACCGGTACCCGGGTCGACGTCGAACAGGTGCGCCACGAGCGTCGCGCTCTTCGCGGACGGGGTGACCGTGAGATGCGCCGAGACGGTCCCGATGATCTGACTCGGTGCGGTGAGCGGTTCGGTCGACCACACCGCGGCGTCCTCGCGGGAGATCTCCGAGGTCTCGTACACGATCGGAGCCCCCAGTCTTTCGAGGATGCCGGTCTGGACCAGGGCCGGGGCTATCAGGGCGGGGGTGTCCGTGCCGGCCCGGAAGGTGTGGCTCCCCCCGGAGTTGGGCTGAGGAGTCAATGAGCCGTCCGATGTCCCCGGCAGCGGTGCGTTCAGGTAGTAGCGCCGCAGCGGCAGCGTGTACGAGTCCCAGTTGGCGAGTTTCTTGACCGTGAACAGGTTGTGCATGTACTCGGTGTGCACGTCGCCGTCGTTCTCCACGCCGTTCTCCTCGTCGGCAACGAAGCGGTCCAGCCAGCGGAAGGCCGTCGCTGTCGGACGACTGATACCGCCGAGAAATCCCTTGATCTCGTCGCCGCCGTGATCTCCGATCAGTACCAGGAGACGTTTGGGACCGATCAGTGCGTTGAAGAACTCCACCACCGCGGGCACCGAGAAGATGGTCTCGTGCCAGTAGGTGCCGAGGAAGATAGGGACCCTCCTGGCGTTGAGTTCGTTCAGGTAGGTCACCGGTGAACGGACCGCGCTGAACTCCAGCAACCGTTCGATATTCTGATTGGCCCGGAAGTCGTCGAAGATATCCTTGACTTCGGCGGAGAGGTTCTCCTCGCCGAACAGCTTGGTGAGCTCCTCGAACGCCAGCAGGTGTCGTGTCTCGTTCTCGTACAGCGACCAGCCCAGATCGGCCCAGGCGCTCTGCGCGCACACGGCCCTCACCCGGTCGTCGTGCGCCGCGATGATCAGGCTCTGGCCGGCGCCGTAGGACGACCCCGCGAACCCGATTCGATCCGGATCTGCGCGGTCGGGATAGGTGTTCAGTACCCAGTCGATCACGGCCGAGCCGTCCGCCCGGTCTCGCGGACCGGCGACGTCGATCTTCCCCGTGGAGTCGGCGAGCCCACGCTCGCTGTACGCGACCGCCAGATATCCCTTGAGTGCGAAGTTCAACAGCATCCCCGGATACGATTTCCACCCCGTCGACGCCAGCGGAGCCGGCATGATGACGACCGGGTTCGGCCCCGGCCTGAGGGGGACCAGCACGCCGGCGTCGAGCTGGACGCCGGCATCGGCTCCGGGGATCCTGGTCGCGGTGAAGGCCCCCGCTCCCCGCAGTTCCTCGAACTTTGCCACGGTCGCCGGCGGGAGATTCCTGAAGTCGCCGCTCTCGAGGTTCTCAAGAGCGGCGATCTCCGCGTCGAGCAGTGTTCTGTCGTTGGGCGCGAAATCGAACACGTTCGTGGTCTTGACAGTCGTGGTCACTCGGATGATCTCCTTCTGGGCGTGGGAAAAGGAGCCTGCCGGCGAACCTGGCCGACGGGCGCGCGATCGTCCGCGGCCGTGACGAGGTGATGATCCGGATATCGGATCCGTGGTGCGGAAGTCTCCCGGTGCACGGGTTCGGAG
>NZ_CDWTMG010000381.1:0-2963 GCF_977945845.1 Frankia sp. CcMO1 | reverse complement strand
GGGCGGCCACGGTCGGCGGCCCGGCAGCCGACCCGCCGGCCGGCCCCGGCGGGCGCCGCTGCCCCGCGGCGTTGAGGGTGCGGGTCCGCCGGTCCTGGACGGTGTCGAAGCCGGCGGCGATGACCGTCACCCGCACCTCGTCCCCGAGTGCGTCGTCGATGACCGCACCGAAGATGATGTTCGCTTCCGGGTGGGCCGCGTCGGCGACCAGTTCGGCGGCCGCGTTGATCTCGAACAGGCCGAGGTCCGACCCACCCGAGATGTTGAGCAGCACCCCCTGGGCCCCGTCCATGCTCGCCTCGAGCAGGGGGGACGCGATGGCCTGTTCGGCGGCGACGGTGGCCCGGTCGTCGCCGCGGGCCCGTCCGATGCCCATCAGGGCGCTGCCGGCATGGGACATGACCGTCTTGACGTCGGCGAAGTCCAGGTTGATCAGGCCGGGCGTGGTGATCAGGTCGGTGATGCCCTGGACACCGGAGAGCAGCACCTGGTCGGCGCTGCGGAAGGCGTCGAGAACGCTGATGTCCCGGTCCGTCATCGCCAGCAGACGGTCGTTCGGGATGACAATGAGGGTATCGACCTCATTACGAAGAGTGTCAATACCGGTGTCAGCCTGGGTGGCCCGGCGCCGACCCTCGAAGGTGAACGGCCGGGTGACCACACCGATGGTGAGTGCTCCGAGGGAGCGGGCGACGTTCGCGACGACCGGCGCACCGCCGGTACCCGTGCCACCACCCTCACCTGCGGTGACGAAGACCATGTCGGCCCCCTTGAGGACCTCCTCGATCTCCTCCCGGTGATCCTCGGCAGCCTGGCGGCCGACCTCGGGGTCGGCTCCGGCGCCGAGGCCTCGGGTGAGCTCACGGCCGACGTCGAGTTTCACGTCGGCGTCGCTCATGAGCAGGGCCTGGGCGTCGGTGTTGATGGCGATGAACTCGACGCCCTTGAGACCGACTTCGATCATCCGGTTGACGGCGTTGACGCCACCACCACCGATCCCGACGACCTTGATGACCGCGAGATAGTTCTGTGGGGCAGCCATGCGGTGTCGGTCCTCCAGCGGCGTCGGTGGTCGGACGGGGGTTACCCCGCCCCTGCGCCGCCGCGGGAAGGCGGAGCCACGCGGCGAGCGGGAAAGCAGTCGAAGCCTCAACCTTCACCGCCAGCTAGACGGTTACAGTTATGTCAACTTCCGACTGTGGATCGGACAGTAGGCACGGCTCCGGCGGTGGTCAAGGACGCTGTCGGCGCGTCACGACTTTCCCCGCATGGTGGCTTCGCCAGCATGCGGGGCCCCCGCCCCAGAAGGGGTCTATGGTAGCCGTGGCTCGCCTCTGGCGACCTCCCCTGGACAGCCGGCGAGGGCTTCGTCTCAATGTACGGGTCCCGCTCAATGTACGGATCCCGGCACCCGGCCGTGCCACGGATCAAGGGACCTCACCATCCCCGGAGCCGATGATGGTGTACTGCCTCCCGTGACCGGTCAGCGCACCCAGCACGTCCATTTCCTCGGCATCGGAGGCAGCGGCCTGTCTCCGCTGGCCCAGATCCATCTCGCGGGCGGCGGGACGGTGAGCGGCAGCGACTCCGAGGACTCGCCCCGGGTGGCGACCCTACGCGCACGGGGGGTACCGATCCGGATCGGGGCCACGCCCGGTCCGGCCGCCGTCGCCGCCGAGCTCGCCGGTGCGGATGTCGTGGTCGCGTCCAGCGCGCTGCCCGACGACCATCCGGAGATCGTCGCCGCCCGCGCGCTCGGTCTGCCCGTGCGCCGCCGTTCGGAATGGCTACCGGAGCTCACCGCCGGGTACCGGCTGGTCGCCGTCGCCGGTTCGCACGGCAAGTCGACCACCTCGGCGATGCTCACCCTGGTCCTGCGCGCCGCCGGGCTGGATCCCACGGCGGTCATCGGCGCAGAGGTGTCACAGCTGGGGGGGAACGCGCTGGCCGGCTCCGGCGACGTCTTCGTCCTGGAGTCCGACGAGTACGGCGGCGCCTTCGCGGGCCTCGACCCGAGCATCGCCGTCATCACCAACGTTGAGTGGGAGCACCCCGACGTCTTCCCCGACGAGGCATCGGTCCGGGCAGCCTTCGCCGCGTTCGCCCGACGGGTCCGGCCGGGTGGACGACTGGTTGTCTGCGGAGATCATCCCGGGGTGGTCGCCGTCCTCACCGAGCTGGGTCGCCAGCGGCCCGGCAAGGACGTCGCGGTGATCGACTACGGCTTCGAGCCGGAACGCCACTGGCGCGCGGTCGACGTCGTCACCACCGCGGGGGACGACATGACCGGGGCGACCGTCCTGCGGGCCGGCCAGGAGGTCGGTGCGCTGACCCTGACGATACCCGGCCGACACTCGGTGCTGAACGCGCTCGCGGTCCTCGCCACCGCCACCGAACTGGGAGTCGCTCCCGCCCAGACCCTCACCACCCTGACGACCTTCACCGGCGCGGCCCGACGGTTCGAGTTCGTGGGCTTCTGGAACGGCAGCACCGGCACCGGGCCCGCCGGAGGTCCGGGCAGCCTGGAGGTGATCGACGACTACGCGCATCATCCGACGGAGATCCGTCTGACGCTCGCCGCGGCCCGTTCGCGGGCTCGGGGACGGCAGATCTGGGCGGTACTCCAGCCACATACGTTCAGTCGGTTCGCCGCGCTGCTGGATGACTTCGCGGCCGCGTTCGGCGACGCCGACCGGGTGTACGTCACCGACATCTATGCCGCCCGCGAGACCGACGACCTCGGTCTGCATGCCGTCGACCTGGTCAAGCGGGTGAGCGAGCCGGCGGCAACGTACTACGTGTCCTGGTCCGAACTCGTCGAACGACTCGCCACGGACGTCCGCGCCGCCCTGAGCGACGAGGCGTCGCGGGGGGTCCTACTGCTCACGCTCGGAGCGGGAACGAGCACCACGGTCGGTCCCCGGCTACTGGCCGCCCTGGGCTTCGCGGCGGCCGGTTGACCT
>NZ_CDWTMG010000380.1:0-2968 GCF_977945845.1 Frankia sp. CcMO1 | reverse complement strand
GTCATGTTCCGTCCACGCACGGTAGGGGAGGCAGTGGAGATGCTGGCCACCGCCCGTGACGCCGGCAGGGCGGTCGATCTGCTGGGCGGCGGCACCGATCTCGTCCCCGCTCTCCGGTCCGGCGAGCGTCGGCCGGGAGCGGTGGTCGCCCTGCGCCGGGTTCTGGAACTGCGGGTCCGCGGCGCCGGGGCGGATTCGCTCACCGTCGGTGCGGGCGTGACTTACACCGATCTCGCGGGCTGGTCACTGTCGCCTGGCCTCGCCCTCGCCGCCCGAGTGGTCGGTTCCGCGCAGGTCCGCAACCTCGGCACGGTCGGTGGCGCGCTGGGCTCGGCACGTCCCACCGGCGACCTGCTCACCTTCCTCACCGCCGCGGACGCCGAGATCCTCGTGGCCTCGCCGCGCGGACCCGGCCGGATGACGCTGCCCGCGTTCCTCGCCGACGGGCTCGCCCCCGACGCCCTGGTCACCGCGGTAAGGCTGCCGCGGCCGGCCGGACCGCAGAGCTATCTCAAGATCGGGGGCAGGCAGGCCGCCTACCAGGCGTTGGTGTCGTGCGCCGTCCTCGTCGACCGGATGCGCCATCGACTGGCCTGCGCGATCGGGGGGGGGTCGGCTGCCGATCCGGATAACCGTCGCCGAGCGGTTCGCACACGACGAGGTGGACTGGTCCGCAGGGGCTGCGTCCTCGTCGGCGGCCCGCCGGTTCGGTGAGCTGGTGAGCGAAGCGGTCTGGCGGGCCGGGCCGGAGCTCGCGGCGGGTCCGCGGGTCTCCGCCGACTACCGCCGGCATGCTGCCGGCGTGCTGGCCGCCCGGGCGTTCACCCGATGCCTGGATGCCGCGGGGGCGCCGGTGGACCCTGGAGCCGGGCAGGACGCCCGGCCATGACCGCCCGTTTCGCGGGGGAGGTCCCGGCCGGACCGCCGGCCGGGTCGTCCTGGCCGGACGACGGTGTCGTCGCGCCGTATCACCTCCATGTCGACGGCTTCCTGCACACGGTGGCCGGCGCCTGGATCGGGGACTCCCTGCTCACCGTCCTGCGGGACGTCATCGGGGTGACCTCGGTGAAGGACGCGTGCGAGCAGGGGCGCTGCGGTGCCTGCTCCGTTCTCCTGGACGGCCGGTTGGTGGCGTCCTGCACGGTGCTCGCCGCGGACGCCGACGACGCCCAGGTGATCACCGTTACCGGTCTGAGGACGGCGGGACCCGCCAGGGCCGTGCGGGCGGCGTTCCTCGAGGAGGGCGCCGTGCAGTGCGGCTTCTGCACCCCAGGGTTCGTGGTCGCGGTGACGGACCTGCTCACCCGGCGGCCGGATGCGGACGAGGAGGAGATCAGGGAATCGTTGGCCGGCAACATCTGCCGGTGCACCGGTTACGGCCGGATACTCGCTGCCATCAGAACAGTGCAGGCTGAGCGGGGCACCCTGCCTTCGGGGGATACACCTGCTCCGCCCCACCGGGGGGGTGGGCCGATGAGTCCGGGGATCGGTCGTCCGGTGCGTCGTCCGGACGGGCCGGACAAGGTGACCGGTAGCTTCTCCTACGTTGGTGATCTGCGTGTTCCGGGGATGGTGCATGCCCGCACCCTGCGATCGCCCCATGCCCGGGCGCGGATCCGGCGCGTCGACGTCGACGCCGCGCGCCGGCTGCCCGGCGTCGTGGGGGTGGTGACCGCCGCCGATGTCCCCGGCACGGCCACCTACGGGCTGATCGTCGCCGACCAGCCGGTGTTCGCCGCGACCGAGGTCCGGTACGCGGGGGAACCGGTCGCCGCCGTGGCTGCGGTCGACGTCCGGACCGCGCGCCGGGCGCTCGCCGCGATCGAGGTGGACTACGAGCCGCTGGCACCTTCGACCGACCCCGACCGGGTATGGCAGCCGGATGCCGAGCCGCTGCATCCGGCGGGCAACCTGTACCGCGAGATCGAGCTGCGCCACGGCGATCCCGACGCGCTCGGCCCGGTGGTGGTCGAGGACCACTACCTCGTCGGGATGCAGGACCAGGCGTTTCTCGCTCCCGAGGCGGCCCTGGCGATGCCGGCCGCCGATGGTGGAGTGGACATGCGGGTGGCGACCCAGTGGCTGCATTCGGACCGGGAGCAGATCGCGGCCTGCCTCGGTCTCCCGGAGGAGCTCGTCCGGCTCGCCCTGGCCGGTGTGGGGGGTGCCTTCGGCGGCCGGGAGGACGTCACCCTTCAGATCCACGGCGCCCTGCTCGCCCGGGCTACGGGGCTTCTGGTGCGGATCGCCTACGACCGGGTCGAGTCCTTCCTGGGCCATCCGCACCGGCATCCGGCCCGGATGTGGTTCCAGCACAGCGCCACCGCCGACGGGAACCTGGTCAGCGTGCGGGCGCGGCTGGTGCTGGACGGCGGTGCCTACGCGTCGTCCTCGCCGGCGGTGCTGGCGAACGCGGTCACCCATGCCGCGGGTCCGTACCGGGTCCCGAACGCCCACCTGCACGGAGTCGTCGTGCGGACCAACAACCCCCCGTGCGGCGCCATGCGGGGGTTCGGGGTGTCGCAGGTGACCATCGGTCACGAGGCCCAGATGGATCGGCTGGCCGACGCCCTCGGCATGGATCCGGTGGGCCTGCGCGTCCGCAATGCCGTCCGACCGGGGGATGTGCTGCCCACCGGTCAGGTGATGGGCGCACCGCTGCCGGCGCGGGAGGTCATCGAGGCGGTGGCCCCGCGTCCGCTCCCGCCGGCGATGCCGGCGAATGTCGCGGTGACCGCGTTGCCCGGCGGTCGACCGGCCGCGGCCGAACCGGGCCGGGTCCGTCGGGGGGTCGGCTACGCCCTGGCCTACAAGAACCTGCTCTTCTCGGAGGGCATGGACGACTCCTCCGTCGCCCGTGCCCGCCTGGAGTTGGCTGAGGACGGAACGGTGCGGGCCCGGCTGCACAGCGCGTGTGCCGAGGTGGGCCAGGGATTCGTGACGATCGCGGGGCAGATCGCCGGATCTG
>NZ_CDWTMG010000379.1:0-2978 GCF_977945845.1 Frankia sp. CcMO1 | reverse complement strand
GGTTGAGACGGCCGTGGCCGCCGCGGCGGCGGTCGCGCCAGCGTTCGCGGCGCTGCCGGCCCACGTCCGCGCCGGCGCGCTCGCCGCCGTGTCGAAGGAGATCGCCCGTCGGGGCGACGAACTGGCCCGTCTCATCACCGCGGAGAGCGGTAAGCCGCTGACCTGGTCGCGTGCCGAGGTGGCCCGGGCGAGCTCCACCTTCCGCTGGGGGGCGGAGGAGGCCCGGCGCTTCGCCGGGGAGCTGACCAGGCTGGACACCGATCCCACCGGGGAG
Source organism: Frankia sp. CcMO1 (assembly GCF_977945845.1). NCBI lineage: Bacteria > Bacillati > Actinomycetota > Actinomycetes > Frankiales > Frankiaceae > Frankia > Frankia sp. CcMO1. The sequence goes on along the minus strand of NZ_CDWTMG010000379.1, from coordinate 2,704 downwards.
GGACGGCTCGCGCTCACCCGGCGTTTCCCCCGCGGGCCCGTGCTGGGCATCACCCCCTTCAACTTCCCGCTCAACCTGGTCGCCCACAAGGTGGCGCCGGCGCTGGCGGTCGGCGCGCCGATCATCGTGAAGCCGGCCCCGCGCACGCCGCTGTCGGCGCTGTTCCTCGGCGACCTGCTCGCCGACGCCGGCTTGCCCGAGGGGTCGTGGTCGGTCCTCCCGATCCCCAACGACCGCCTCGGCCCGCTTATCGCAGACCCTCGGCTGCCTGTGGTGTCCTTCACCGGTTCCGGCCCGGTGGGCTGGTCCATCCGCGACGCGGTCCCCCGCAAGCACGTGGTCCTCGAACTCGGCGGGAACGCGGCGGTGCTGGTCGCCGCCGACTACGCGGCTCCCGCCGACCTGGCCCGGGCCGCCGGCCGCATCGCCCTGTTCGCCAACTACCAGGCCGGCCAGTCGTGCATCGCCGTGCAGCGGGTCTACGCAGACCGCACGATCATCGACGAGCTGCTCGCCGAGATCGTCGCCGCCGTGCGGGCGCTGCACGACGGGGATCCGGCCGACCCGGCCACCGACGTGGGGCCGCTGATCGACGTCGCGGCGGCGGAACGGGTCGAAGCGTGGATCATCGAGGCCGTCGAGGCGGGGGCGACACTCGTCTGCGGCGGGACGCGCCACGGCACGAGTCTCAGCCCGGCCGTACTGACCGACGTTCCGCTCACCGCCAAGGTGGTAGGCGAGGAGGTCTTCGGCCCAGTGATCGTCGTGGCGGCGGTCGACGGCGTCAACGAGGGCTTCGCCCGGATCAACGACAGCGCCTACGGCCTGCAGGCCGGGGTGTTCACCCACGACCTGGCCACCGCGTTCCGCGCCCACCGGGAGCTCCAGGTCGGGGGGGTCGTCATCGGCGACGTCCCGTCGTACCGGGCCGACCAGATGCCCTACGGTGGGACGAAGGGTTCCGGCATCGGGCGGGAGGGGGTCCGCTCGGCCATGACCGACCTCACCGAGGAGCGGGTGCTGGTCCTGACCGATCTGGACCTGTAGGCCTCACCGCCCGCCTGCCGCCCGCCGCCACCGCCTGCCGCCCACATCATCGCCGCGCGGCGAAAAGCTGCCACTATGAAGCATTATGGAGCGGGTGGCCATCGACCTGCACACCCATTCGACCGCCTCGGACGGCCTGGAGTCACCGGAGAACCTCGTCCGGCTCGCGGCCGGGCAGGGCCTGTCGGTCCTCGCGCTCACCGACCACGACACCATCGCGGGCATCGGCCGCGCGGCCGCGGCCCTGCCGGCCGGGCTGACCCTGGTGCCGGGCGCCGAGATCTCCTGCCAGGTCGAGGTAGCAGGTGCCTGGGTATCCCTGCACGTGCTGGCCTACCTGTTCAACCCGGCCGAGCCGGCGTTCGCGGCGGCCCGGGCCCAGGTGCGAGAACATCGCGCCACCCGGGCCCGTCGGATGGTCGACCGGCTCACCGCGGACGGGCATCCGGTGCGCTGGGAACGGGTCTTGGAGCTGGCGGCCGGCACGGTGGGCCGGCCCCACATCGCCGCGGTCATGGTCGAGACCGGGCTGATCCCCGAGGTGGCGGCCGCGTTCAGCAACCGGTGGATCGGCGCGGGCGGACCGTACTGGGTGGGCAAGGAGCAGCCGGACGTCTGGGAGGCGCTTCGCCTCATCCACGGCGCCGGCGGGGTGAGCGTGTTCGCGCACCCGTTCGCGAGCAGGCGCGGCGTCACGGTCGGTCCCGAGGTGATCGAGGCGATGGCGAAGGCGGGCCTGACCGGCCTCGAGGTCGATCACCCCGATCACCTACCCGTCGAGCGGCGCCGGCTACGTGGCCTCGCTGCCGAGCTCTCGCTGGTGGCGACCGGTTCCAGTGACTTCCACGGCGCCAGCAAGCCTCAGGGGCTCGGGGCCGAGACCACCTCCCGGGAGGCCTACGAGGCGTTGGTCTCCGCCGCGCGGGGGGCGGTCCCGATCACCGCGTCCGGATGACCGGCCGGGGTACCGGCCGGGGTGCGGTGCCGGCAGGCCGTGGCGCCGGCAGGCCGTGGCCGCTCAGGCGTCCGCGCCGCACCCCCGGCCGTTGCCACCCGGCCTCGGCGGGCTCAGCCGGCCCAGCAGCTCGGCGAGCAGGTCCTGCTCGGTTCGGCTGAAGTGGGAGAGCACGTGCCGGGCGACCCCCTTGAGGTGGGTGCCCGAGGCCGCCCGCAACCGGTCGAGCCCCTGCGGGGTGAGGGTGGCGAGCGTGCCGCGGGCATCCGATGGGCAGGACCGCCGGGCGACCAGTCCCTCCCGTTCCAGCCGGTCGACCAACCGGGTGAGACCGCTGCGGGAGAGCAGCACCGCCTGGGCGAGTTCGCTCATCCGCAACTCGCCGTTCGGGGCCTCGGCGAGCTGGACCAGCACGTCGTACGAGGCCAGGGGAAGCCGGTGAGCCGCCTCGAGCTCAGCCTCGAGGACCCGGGTCACGTGGGCATGGGAGTGCAGCAGCTCACGCCAGGCCCGCATCCCATGTTCGTCGACCCAGTCCTCGCCGGTCTCGGAGCTGGCGCCGAACATCTCTTCGACTGCCATCGCGTCCTCCCGCCCCCGCACGATCAGCCTACGTCGCGGCCCGCCCGCAAAACCGTCCCAAGCAGCCGCCTCCGTCACCGGGACACATACCAGGCACAGACCAGGCATATACCGTGGATC
>NZ_CDWTMG010000378.1:0-2979 GCF_977945845.1 Frankia sp. CcMO1 | reverse complement strand
GGACGGGCGTCGCGCGCTGCCGGCGTTCACGTCGGCCGCGACGCTGTCCGCGTGGGACGGTGCCGCCCGCCCGGTGCCGGTCGAGGCGGCGCGCGCGGCTCAGGCGGCGGTGGCGGAGGGGTGCGACGTCGTCGTGCTCGACGTCGCGGGGCCGGTGACCTGCGTCCTGCCCAGGCCCGTGGTCTGGGCGGTGGCGCAGGGCCGGACCTGGGTGCCGCCCGCGGCGGACCCCGCGGTGGTCGCGGTGGTCGCGGCGGCGTGCGGGCCGGTTTCCGAGGTGTCGCGGCACGGCTGTGAGCCGGACGGGCCGGCAGGACTGCGGGTCGCGCTCGGCCTGGCGCCGGGGCTGGACGCTGCGGCCGCCGAAGCGGCGGCGGCAGAGGTGGGCCGGCGGCTGCGCGGCTCGGACCTGCTGACCGAACGGGTCGACGCCGTGCGACTCACCCTCCACTGACGCGACTCAAGGGTTGTCCTGACGCGATTCTCTTGTCGAAACACCCTTGAGCCCGGGCATGATCGCCGAAAATGGGGAGCCTCTATCGGTGGTGGCCGCGAACATGGCGGCGTGACCCTCGCTCCCTACCGCTCGGTTCTGGCCCTTCCCGGCGTCGCCCGCCTGCTGGTTTTCTCGATCCTCGCGCGCATGCCGCACGCCGCGGCGAGCGTCGTGATGACCCTGCACGTCGCCGTCGGCCTGCATCGGGGGTACGGCGCCGCGGGGCTGGTGGTTGCGGTCATGACGGCCGGGATGGCGATCGGGGCACCGTGGCTCGGCCGCCTGGTCGATCGGGTCGGTGTCCGCAAGGCACTGATCCTTCCGACGGTGGCCGAGGCGGCTCTGTGGGGATCCGCGCCGTTCGTCCCCTACCAGGCGCTCCTGGTCATCGCCTTTCTGGGCGGGCTGCTCGGCCTGCCGATCTTCGGCGTGGTGCGCCAGTCGCTGTCGGTGGTCGTCCCGCGGGACGGCCAGCGCGCGGCGTACGCGTTGGACTCGATGAGCGTCGAGATCACCTACATGACCGCGCCGGTGATCGGCGTCCTCGTCGCCACGCAGGTGTCCACGGACGCCGGGCTGCTGGCCATCGGCGGGGCCGAGGTCGCGGCGGGCCTGCTGTTCATGGCCCTGAACCCGCCGACCCGGGGCGGCGACCCCGAGGACGCCGCCGGGCACGAGACGGGCGCGCGCCCGATGGCGCGGTGGAACCCGGCCTGGCTCGGCGTGCGCACGCTCGCGGTGCTCGTCGCGACGTCGGGGGCCCTGCTCGTGCTCGGCGGCACGGAGGTCAGCGTCGTCGCCTTCCTCCGCGAGAGCGGCGACACGGAACTCACGGGTGTCGTCTTCGCCCTCTGGAGCGTGGCGTCCCTGTTGGGCGGCCTCGTCTTCGGCGCGGTTCGCCGGCCGGTGTCGCCGTTCCTCCTGCTCCTCGGGCTCGCGGTGCTGTGCATCCCCGTCGGCCTGGCGCCCGGTCCGGTGTGGCTGGCGCTGGCGATCATTCCCACCGGCGCCGTGTGCGCCCCCGTGCTCAGCGCCACCGCGGCGGCCGTGGCGGCGGAGGTCCCTGAGCACGTTCGCGGCGAGGCGATGGGCTGGTACGGGACGGCGATGACGCTCGGCCTCGCGCTCGGGTCGCCGTTCGCCGGTGCCGCGATCGACCTGACCGGGCCGCGGGCCGGGTTCGCCGCCGTCGGCATGACCGGGATGGTGATCGCCGGCACGGGCGCGATAGTGGGGCACATCCTGGCTGGCTGGCTGGCTGGCTGGCTCGCAGCCAGCCACGGTGTGACGTTTTGGTGATCATTCGTCATAAATGATCACCAAAACGTCGCACCGTGGCACACTCGAAGGGCCGGAGGCGCCGGATGGGACGCCGCCGGGGTCGTGTGATGGCACTCGGTGGTCCGTCGGTTACCACAACTGATAACCTGTTTGCCTGACCGACCGGACCACCGTTGGTCCGGTGCGCAAGAGGAGTCTTCTCCCACCCGTCGCCACGAGGTTCCAGGTGCCGGGTCAGGTCCGCCCCGCGCGGCATGCGCGGGGTTTGAGTCGTTCCGCCTGTCGGGACGGCCGGTCCGTCGAAGGCTCCTGTGCGCTCGCGTGCGGGAGCCTTTCTCGTGCTGCGGCAGCCAACGGACACAGCAAAGGAGCAGCACATCAGCGAGCCCCGGATCAACGACCGCATCCGAGTTCCCGAGGTGCGGTTGGTCGGCCCCAACGGGGAGCAGGTCGGGATCGTCCGCGTGGAGGACGCCCTGCGCCTGGCTCAGGAAGCCGATCTCGACCTGGTCGAGGTCGCGCCGCAGGCGCGACCCCCGGTCTGCAAGCTCATGGACTTCGGGAAGTACAAGTACGAGTCCGACATGAAGGCCCGTGAGGCCCGGCGGAACCAGGCCCATACGGTCCTCAAGGAGATCCGGCTCCGCCTGAAGATCGACCCGCACGACTACGGCACCAAGCGGGGTCACGTCGAGCGGTTCCTGAAGCAGGGGGACAAGGTCAAGGTAATGATCATGTTCCGGGGGCGTGAGCAGTCGCGCCCGGAGATGGGATACCGCCTGCTGCAGCGGATGGCCGCCGACGTCGCCGAGTTCGGTTACGTCGAGAGCACCCCGAAGCAGGACGGCCGCAACATGATCATGGTGATCGGGCCGCACAAGAAGAAGGCGGAGGCCAAGGCCGAGCAGAAGGCCGAGCGCCGACGGCGTGACGAGGAGTCGGGCGTGCGGAGCGAGGATGCTCCGGTGGTTGACTCGGAGCAGGGTCGCGCAGCCGAGCCGCAGGCGGAGCCCGCACCGGCCCAGCCGGTGCGCGCGCAGGCGGTCGAAGCCCCGCCCGCGCAGGCCGAGCCGGCTCCGGCTCAGCCGGCTCCGGTCCAGCAGGCTCCGGTCCAGCAGGCTCCGGTCCAGCAGGCTCCGGTCCAGCAAACGCCGGTCCAGCAGGCTCCGGTCCAGCCGGCCCCGGCGCGCCCGGCCCCGGCT
>NZ_CDWTMG010000377.1:0-2989 GCF_977945845.1 Frankia sp. CcMO1 | reverse complement strand
AGGCCGCACCGTGCGCGTGGGCACCGGGCAGTGCCGCGTGGAGGTCGCCCGGCCGGACCGCACGCGAGTCGTGGGTGACGCCGTGCACGATCACGTCCGTGTCCGTGTCCGCACGCGTGCCCGACGGCGAATGTCCCGCATCCGCGAACGCCGCCGGCTCCGGGACGGGCGCCGCGGCCGCGAGCACCGCGCGCAGATCGGCGAGGCTACACGCGGGCGGGGCAGCCGGTCGAGGTGCCGGAGAGGTCACGGTCACGACCTTAGTGGGGGCGGGCACGGCCATCCCCACGGGCGCCCGAGCACGGCGGTGGTCCAGCCGGCCTTCCCCGCCCGCCACGTCCCGGCGCGGATCGCGATCATCTGTCCAGGTCGAGCAGGAGCGGTGCGGGCCTGGTGATCGGCTGTGGCACGCCGAGGGTGGTCAACGCGAAGGACATGACACGTTGGAACACGGGCGCGGCGACCTGACCGCCGAAGTAACCCTTCTTCGGGTTGTCCAGGACGATCTCCACCACCACCCGCGGATCATCCGCCGGGGCGAACCCGATGAACGAGGGAACGTAGCCCTGGTAACCGCCGTGCACCGGGTCGGGCCGTTTGGCGGTGCCCGTCTTGCCGGCCACCCGGTAACCGGGAACCTCGGCGAGCGGCGCCGTGCCCTCGTTCGTCGCCACCGCCTCGAGTATCCGGGTGAGCGTGGCCGCGGTCTGCGCGCTGACGACGCGCTGACCAGGCGGATGGGGAATCACCTTGACGACGCCGTCCGGACCGGTGATGGCGTCGACGAGCCGCGGGGTCACGCGAACACCGCCGTTCGCGATGGTCGCGTACACCGAGGCCATCTGGAGCGCCGTCGCCGACATGCCCTGCCCGTAGGAAATGGTGGCGGCCTGGCTGCCCGACCAGTCCCGGGCGGCCGGCAGCAGGCCGGTGCCCTCGCCGGGGAAGTTCAGGCCCGTACCGGCACCGAGCCCGAACGAGCGCAGCGTCTGCTCCAGCCCGATCCGCCCGACCCGCTCGGAGATCTCCACGGTGCCGATGTTGCTGGAGCGGGCCAGGACGCCAGCGGCGGTGAGATGTTCGACGCCGTGTGGCTCGGAGTCCTCGATGCGTACCCCGCCCCGGGTGATGGACGGCGGGATGGTCATCGGGGTCTCGGAAGTGATCAGACCGCGGTCCAGCGCCGCGGCCATCGTGATCACTTTGTTGACGCTGCCGGGCTCGTAGGCGTCCCGCGTGGACCGATTGCCCAGCGCCGGGGTATCCCGGGCGGTGATGTTGTTCGGGTCGAACTGCGGCGAGTCGGCCATCGCGAGGATGTCCCCGGTGCGGGGCTCCATCACGACGACCATGCCGCCGTCGGCCTCGGAGGTATGGACCGCGTCGGCGATCGCGTTCTGAGCGTTCCACTGGATGTCCCGCTCGAGGGTCAGGCGCAGCGAGGAACCCGGGATCGGGTCCTTCTCGCGGCTCTGGCCCGAGGGGATCTCGATGCCCGCCGGGTTCGCCTCCAGCCAGCGAAGGCCGTCGGTACCGCGCAGCACCTTGTCATACGCCAGCTCCAGCCCGCCGCCGCCCTCGAGGATGTCACCATCGCCGTGCCGCATGAACCCGATGACGTTCGCGGCCAGTTCACGGGACGGGTAGGTGCGTCCGCGTTCCTCGGTGATGCCGATACCGCGCAGCCCCAGGGCGCTGACCTTCTCCGCCACGTCCGGAGTGAGCCCGCGGGCAAGGTAGACGAACTTGATGTGGTCGGCCGGGTCGGTGGTGAGCCGTCTGCGCAACGCCTCGGTGCTGTCGTCGAGGACCGGCGCAAGCTTCGCGGCCGTCCCCGCGATGTCCCTGACGTTCGTCGGGTTCGCGTAGACGGCCCGCAGCTCGACGTGCTGCGCGAGCGTGTGGCCCGCCCGGTCGGTGATGGCGCCGCGCGCCGCGGGCAGCACGATGGTCCGCAGCCGCTGGGCCTCGGCCTGGGCCGCGTAGGTGGAGGCGGAGAAACCCTGCAGCTGGGTCAGGCGCAGCCCGAGGACGCCGAGGACCGCGCACATGAGCACGATGGACACCCGCAGCCGCCGGCGCGGGCTGCCCAGCCGGTAGGCGCGACGGACCCGGGGGTGCCGCGGCCGGCTGACCCGACCGGGACGCCGGGGCGCCGAGCCCGGCCGGCCCGCATACCGGCCGTCCGCATACCGGCCGTCGTGGTCCTCGTCGCCGTACTCGTCCGCACCGGGCCCGTCGCCGGCCCCCCGACCCGGATCGTCGACATCCCGCCGCAACCGACCACCATACACGGAGGGTGGCGGTAAAGGAACAAGGCGTAGCCGTCCGCGATCGCGCCGGGGGGAGCCCGGGGGCGTCGAGCTCACTGCCCGGCTCCGGCCTTTCCCGCCGCCCCGATCGCGGCACCACCGGCCGCCGGACCACTGGGCGCAGCACCGTCCGTCCCGGTGGCGGGAAGGCGGGCGTGGGCGGTTCCGCCGGCACCGGTGGTGCCACCCGCCGTCGCGCTGGCCGCTGGCTGACCGTTCTTCCCGGGACCGCCGGTCTTCCCGGGACCGCCGGCCGGACTCGGGCCGGGCGATGCGGGCACGACGATGAGGACGGATCCGCTGCCCGGTTCCCGGGTCAGGGTCCGGGAACCAACGGGCAGCGGAGCGCCCGGCGGAAGGTATGCCGGTACCCCGCCGGGGATCATGCCGTAGCGGGAGGCCTGCGCGGCCAGCGACGCCGGATCGGAGAGCTGGTCGGCACGCACCGACAGCGACTGTTCCTCGTCCGCCAGCGCGGACGCCCGATTGCGCAGAGTGTTGGCCTGGAACGAGTTCTCCATCAACGCCAGGTTCAGCAGCAGCAGGCAGAGCAGACCAGCGGCCAACAGGAGCAGCAGCAGCACGACGAAGGGACCCTTGCGGCCCCCGCCCGGCGCCGGCCGGACCACCGCGAGCCGCGCCCGGCTCGGCGCCCGGCGCGGCTGCGGGTCGATGGC
>NZ_CDWTMG010000376.1:0-3031 GCF_977945845.1 Frankia sp. CcMO1 | reverse complement strand
TCTTCGAGGCGGAGCCCGTCGGCGAGGTGTCGTTCGGGGTGAGCGAGTGCGTCTACAGCTGGACCGCGCGCTACCACCAGGCCGGGACCCACATCACGGTGCGGATCCAGCTGAACCCCGACGCCGGCATCTCCAACGCCACCATGGACACCCTGAGGACGACGTGGCGCAACGGCATCCTCACCACATGGGGGAACCGGTTCGACTGCCGCGCCGGCAACGGCGGTCGACAGCCGATCACCTTCGACGTGCAGTGGGTCGGGTCGAACGCGCACCACGTCGTGCGCGTCCAGCAGGGCCCCGCCCGTTCCAACATGGGGCTCTGGGACACCTCCGACACCGGCAACGTCGCCGCCCACGAGTTCGGGCACATGCTGGGGCACCCCGACGAGTACGCCGACGCCGCCTGTCCGAGCAGGAACCCGGTGAGCACCGGGACGGTGATGGACAACAACACCTTGCCCGTCGCCCGGCACTACAACCGGATCACCGGCTTCCACGGGTCCGGCCACGTCCCGATCGCCGGTCCACCGGAACGCAGCGACGAACCCCCGGAGGTGACCATGGGCGTCACGAGGATCGACGACCTCCCCCCCGAGGCGCGATCGGCGGCCCTGGAGCGGCTGCGGGCCATGGGGGAGGCCGACGCCGATCCAGAGGGCGCCCAGGACACCGAGGTCACCTTCGAGGTGACCGGCGGGACACCGGGAGAGCACTACGCCTACCGAGTAGCGGTCCGGGGCGACGGTTCCGCCGAGCGACGAGTGGTCGACGAGCTCCAGCCGGAGCAGGAGACGAGCGCGGCCGACCAGGTGGACCGCCAGCTGGCAGCGCAGGTGTTCGCCGCGGCCGGCGAGGCCGGCCTGCTCGACGACGCGGCCCCGGAGGTGCACGCGCAGCAGACCGGCGACCTGCTGCCCGACAGCATGCTGGCCATCATCACCGTGCGCGACGGAGACTCCGTCCGCCGCGTCGCGATGCCGGCCGACGACCCCGCCAGCCCCCGACCGGGCGAGCCGTCCCTGGCCGACGTCCCCCTGGAGACGCCGTTCCAGCTGCCGTCCGAGTCGGCCGATGCGCTGCGCCCGGTGCTGGACGCCCTGCGCGCCGTGGAGGCGGCGCTGTGACGCTCAGGCGACGGGCAGCGGGGTGAGGTCGAGACGCCAGGCGGGACAGGCGGATGGTCGCGAACCGCCAGCGGCCGTCGACCTTCTCGTAGGTCTCGTGGTAGTGCCCGAACCCGTGGAGCTCGGCGCGGATGTGGTCGGCGATCGACCAGCCGGCTGATTCGCGATCGGTTGCGGGTTGGGGTAGACCGCGGGGATGCGAGGCAAGCCCGAACGACAGTTGGCGATGCTTATGTCGTTGAGCGCCGAGGACCTGATCCTGTGGGGTGCCAGAAGTCGGCTTGGGCCTGTGACCTGGGCTGATGCGACAGTACGGGACCGTCGGCATGATGGTCAGCTATGTCCGTGCGACTGCTCTATCTGATCTTCGTGCGGGTGTGTGGCTGGTTGGTTCTCCTCGGTCGTTCGTCGGCGTCCAAGGACATCGAGCTGTTGGTGCTGCGGCATGAGGTCGCGGTGCTGCGCCGTACCCAGCCCAAGCCCCGGTGGGACTGGGCGGACCGGGCGGTGCTCGCCGCACTGATCCGACTCCTGCCCAGAGAGATGCGAGCGCACCGGCTGGTCACCCCGGGGACCGTCCTGCGGTGGCACCGCCGCCTGATCACACGGACATGGACCCATCCAGAGCGGATGGGTCGGCCACCGGTCGGCACGGAGATCGTGACCCTCATCGAGCGGCTCGCGACCGAGAACACGACGTGGGTCTACCAGCGGATCCGGGGCGAGCTCCTCAAGCTCGGCCACCGGGTCAGCGCCTCCACGATCCGCCGGGTCCTGAAGTCCCTGGGGCTGCCCCGGCTCCGCAACGGCAGACCGACACGACGTGGCGACAGTTCCTGCGCACGCAGGCGTCGACGATGCTGGCCGTGGACTTCTTCCATGTGGACTGCGCGGTGACGCTGCGGCGTCTGTACTGTTTCTTCGTCATCGAGGTCGGCTCCCGCACCGTCCACATCCTCGGGGTCACCGCCCACCCCGACGGACCGTGGACCACCCAACAAGCCCGGAACCTGCTCATGGATCTTGGTGACCGGGCGGCCGACTTCCAGTTCCTGGTCCGTGACCGGGCCGGCCAGTTCACCGCGTCGTTCGACGCGGTCCTCGCCGACGCCGGCATCACCGCGATCAAGATCCCACCCCGGGCTCCGCGGGCGAATGCCTATGCGGAACGGTTCGTCCGCACGGTCCGGACCGAGGTCACCGACCGGATGCTGATCTTCGGCGAACGGCACCTGCGCACCGTTCTGGCCGAGTACGCACGGCACTACAACGGACGACGACCCCACCGCGGTTGTGGCCTTCAACCGCCCCGGCCCGACCACCCTGTCGCAGACCTGACCAAGGAACGGATCAAGCGCCGACCCGTCCTCGGTGGCTTGATCAACGAATACGAACGAGCCGCCTAAAACCCCAGGTCAAGGCCGGTGGCCGAGTTCTGACACCCCACAGCCTGGTCGGACAGGTCACGGCACTAGATGGAAGCTGGTTCGTCCGCTTGGAGGCCGATGGATCGGCGGATACTGCTGGCGATCTCGGACGGCAGCTCGCACATGATCTCCTGGCCAAGGGCGCGGATGGCACCTTGGCGGACGTGCGAGCCAGCGAGGCCCCGGCCGCGACCGACGGGTAGGCAAGGGGTTAGCAGGGTGCGGAAGAAGGGCTGATCGGAGGCTCGCGGGCGGCGTGGCGGGCGGGGGGCCGGTGTGGGGGTCTGTCGCGTGGTTGGCGGCGGCCTGTTGGGGTCCTCGGGTCGTTGTGGGGAGGCCTCGGTGGCGCGGTGGGCCCTTGCTATGGGGACGGACGCCGACTACAATACGCGCTGGCACCCATCCGAAGAGGACGCCGGGTCGACGAGAGGCGGGACTCGGCTAGCGAGCCGAAGGAGCCGGACATGGGGTGGAGCG
>NZ_CDWTMG010000375.1:0-3101 GCF_977945845.1 Frankia sp. CcMO1 | reverse complement strand
GCTCGGCTCCGGCCGATGCGGAACGGGCCGCACCAGCCGCCGCCGCACGACGCTGGGCGGGATGGCCGGGGCGCAGCTGCGCGGGCGGCGTGGCCCCACGGCCCTCCAGCGCCTTGCGGCCGTGACCGCCGCTGCCCGTGGAGGCCCCCTTGCGGTGGGAACCGGACTTGGCGGCCCGACCGCCCTGACCGCCGCGGGCGATCCCACCGCCCCGGCGAGCGGCGCCGGCCATCAGGACCACCGACCAGTACACGCCCGGGGAATGACCATGTGACCATGGTATACGGCGGACGACACCGGCGTGTCGGGGCACGCTCAGCGAGAGCTCGGCAGGAGCTCGTCGGAGGAGCTCTGCCATGGGCATACCTCGACATGGCCGTTTCCGGGGACCCGGCGCCCTATCCTGAGGGCCGGCAGGCCCACGGCCCGACCTGACGTGGTCCGGCCGCCCCTCACCGGCGTCAGGAGGGTCAGGTGCGCATCACCACGCCGACCGGCGGGCCCGGGGTTCCCCGGAGTGCGGGGGCCCTGCCACCATCCACCCCCGGCCTTTACGCTCTTTTAGGGTCGCCCGCCGACGATGGCGGGCGCGTCGGATCAGGTCGCCGGCACGGCAATCTACACCCTCGACGTGCCGCGGGGGAAGCTGGGAGAATACGTCTCCATGAATGCGTGATGACCAGCTCGACGAGTGTGACCACCTCGGTCGATCATCGGGCGCGCGCCGTCGGTGTCCCGAGACGGCCACGGCGAGCATCGACGATCCGGCCGTTAGCGACCCGACCGTCAAGGACCGGACCGTCAGGGGCAGGAGGCACCCAGCACATGGCTCTGCGCACACCGCCCGCATGCGTTCCCCCGGCTGTTTCCGGCCGCGGCCGATTTCTCCCGGCGGCATGACGGTGGACCTCAACCCGCATGACGACGCCCCCACAGTCGCCTACCAGATCACCGGGGGGCCGTTCGAACTCGACGACGACCTGGGTCGCTGCCCGGTGTGTGCGGCGCCGGTGTATGCCGACGACCGGTACTGCGAGGTCTGTGGTCACGGGCTGGAGGGTCCGGACCCCGGCCACGGCGACGCCGACCACAGCGAGGTCGACCTCGGCCAGTTCGCCGGCGTGTGCGACCGCGGCGTCCGGCACACCACCAACGAGGACGCCATGGGCCTGGCCGTCGTGTACGGCACGCTGATCGCGGTGGTGTGTGACGGCGTGTCGACCACTCCGGGCTCCGGGCAGGCCTCGGCCGCCGCGGCGACCACCGCCATGACGGTCCTCGCGGATGCGGTGCGTGCCCACGGCCCGGGGCGCCCCGTCCACCACGACACCCGCCCGTCGCGCGGCGTCAGCCGGGCCGAGGAGATGCTCGACATCCTCGAACCGTCGTATGCCGACTACAAGAAGCCACGAACATCGCCCCGCACGGTCGTCGGCGGGTTCTCCCCGGAGGACGCCGAGGCCGCGCTGCACGCCGCCGTCGACGCGGCCCAGGCGACCATCGCCCAACTCAGCGCGGCCGAGGGGCGGATGGCGCCGTCGTGCACGTTCGCCGCGGCCATCGTCACCCCGCCGACCCCGGACGGCCCGGGCATGGTCACGGTCGGCTGGGTCGGCGACAGCCGAGTCTACCTGCTCGGTCCGCGCTGGTGCGAGCGGCTGACCGCCGACGACACCTGGGCGGCTGAGGCCGCGCGCGCGGGGCTCATCCCAGCCAACGAGGCCGAGACACACCGGCGGGCGCACACCCTCACCCGCTGGCTGGGCGGCGACGTCGAGGACGTCGCGCCGCACACCGAGATGTTCCCAATCGAGGCGCCGGCCACGGTACTGGTCTGCAGCGACGGGCTGTGGAACTACGTGTCCCGGCCCGACATGATGGCCGCGCTGGTCAACCAGCTCCCACCCCACTGCGAGGCCATCGACGTCGCCCGCCACCTCGTCGATTTCGCCATCGACTCCGGGGGACACGACAACATCACGGTGGTGGCCGCCCGGGTGGAGGACTGATGAGCGTCTTCACCGCGGAGGTCGCACCCGTGGTACGTGATCTGACGGGCGAGGCCACGCCCGCGGACGAACGCTGCTTCGGCTACCCTACCGGCGCGTGGGGAATCGAGTCGCGCGACTACCACCTGAGTGTCCAGGTGCCCGCCCGCGCGCTGGGAACCGAGACGTCGGCGGCGCGGGTCAGCCTCGTCGTCGACGGCCGGGTGGCGTCAAAGGCGCTGGTCCGAGCGGTTTGGACGGACGATGAGACCCAGTGGAGCCGGATCAGCGACCCAGTCACCCACTACACCGACCAGGTGGAACTCCCGGCCGCGGTGCTACGGGGCCTGGAGGCGCGTCGGGCCGGCGACGAGGCGACTGCGACACTGTTGCTCGGACGCGACGCTCAGCTGGCGCTCGCCTCCGGCAACGAAGACACCTACCGCCTCCTACAGAAGGTGGTTCACGTCGACAATGCCACAACAGGTACGGTTCGGTTGAAGAAGAACGTCAAGAAGATCGATGAGATGGTCCTTGACGCACGGTCGACGAGGACCCTCCGGGTGAACCGGTGATCAGGTGAGGGCACGATGCCCTACGGGGCACCTGTCTCACGACCCGACTACTGCGATCGGTGCGGAATTGGGATCATGAGTGGTCAGGAGAGGTACGAATACCGTCCGGAGGACGGCGGGCGAGCTCCCTACGGAGCAGATGCCCCCGGCCGCTCGGCTGACGGGAACCGTCGGCGTGGGCCAGCCGAGCAGACCGGCCCGGATGCGGACGGTCCAGGTGGCTACGACCCGTTGGGCATCCGCCGTTCGCCAGCCGACCTGCCCGGGGTGACGGACCCGCCGCGCGTCGGCGACCCGCGCGGTGGCGACTCGTACGGCGGGTATGGCCGTGACGGCTACCCCGACCAGTCCCGGGGGGGGCGCGGTTATCAGGAGGACCCCTACGGCCCGCCCGGTGGCTATGATCGTGACCCCTACCCACGCGGGCGTGACGAGCGGCCGGCCCCCGACGACCGGATCGACCACGGGCGCGATCCCTACGGTCGAGACTGGGGCACGCCGGAGAACCGTGGCGGCTACCCCGTCGGCCGCGACAGCC
>NZ_CDWTMG010000374.1:0-3107 GCF_977945845.1 Frankia sp. CcMO1 | reverse complement strand
GGCCTGTTCCGGCGCCATGAACGCCGGCGTCCCGAGCTGGCGATCCCCGCTGAGTACCGTCGCAGAGTCCAGGGCGCGCGCGATACCGAAATCGATCACCTTCGGTCCGAGCCGGGACAGCAGGATGTTGGACGGCTTCAGATCCCGGTGCACGAGTCCGGCCTGGTGGATCGCCATCAGCGCGGTGGTCATGCTCACCGCCAGCTGATGAAGCTCCGCCGGGGTTAACGGGCCGCGCGTGCCGACCGCCTCGGACAGCGTCGGCCCGTCGACGTACTCGGTCACCAGATAAGGCGGATCGGCGGTGATGTCGACGTCGAGGACCGCCGCCGTGCAGAAACGAGCGACCCGCCGGGCGTTGTCGGCCTCCTGCTTGAGCCGGCTGCGGAACTCGGCCAACCGGGCGAGATCCGCCCGGATCAGTTTGACCGCGACCAGACCACCGGCGGTGTTCTCCCCCAGGTAGACGCTCCCCATCCCACCCGCGCCGAGACGCCGCACCAGCCGATAGGGACCGACCTCGGTCGGTTCGGAGGCAGCATGATCCGCGGGTCGGTCCGCGGGTCCACTCCGGCCGGGTGGGTGGGACATTAGATGATCACTCCCGCCCGAGGTTGTCGAGGATCCCGAGGTTCTCAAGGGTGTCGGTCAGCAGTCCACCCGCACCGGTAACACCCGGCAACACCCGGTAATGTCTGGCGGCGCATGGCACCTAACGGCGCTGCGACCTGGCGCGCCGACGTCCACGGGCCGCTATCTGGTAGTGCACGGCCAGGAACGACAGCGCCAAGAAGAGCGGAAGCAGCACCGATGGAGGCGAATCGCTGGTGTCCGCGGAGACCAGCACCATGTCTATACCGGCGGTGAGGTTAGCTCCGCAGGCGGCGGTGACCGGACGGTAACCCGGCTGGAAGCTGGCGAACTGGACCACGGTCTCGAACGTGCCGTCCTGGTCGGCAACGGTCCGTCCGACCAGCTCGCCGCCCGCGGTGAGCATGGCCTGCGACCCGGGTCTGCAGCCGGTACCCCGGGCGAACAGCGTATCTCCAGCCGTCACGGCGCTCCGGTCGAACAACAGCTCACCGGGACGTGCCTCGCGTGCCACCGGCTCCCCCACATCCGGCTCGGACCCGCCGGGCTCGGACACGGGTGTGCACACGCCCAGCACGCGCACCGTCCCCTTCGGGCAGCGAGACGGGGTGGGTGCCGCGCACTGCTCGTCGAGCGGAACCGCGAGGCCGCCGGGGCAGAGCCGGCGCCCGGCGGGGCAGTCGAGCGTCGCCGCGCGCACGGAACCGTCCCAGCAGACGACCGGAACCGGCGGGGATGGCCGCGGCGGCGGGCAGGCTTCGCCCACGGCGACGCCGACCACCGAACCGGGGCAGGCCTTCTGCGGCAAGGGGCACTGGTCGGCCGATCGGCGCACGGACCCGTCCGGACAGGTAACCGAGGTCTCCTTCTCCCCATTGGAGCCCGGCTTGGTGGAGTCGGTGACCGGGGACGAGGTGATGGGAGGTGACGTGGTCTCCGTGTCCTCCGTGGGAGTGGGGCAGGGCATCGCGTCGACCAGGCCGAGCGGCAACGCGGGGGCCGGCGTCGTGCATTGCTGGGGACCGCCGCCATCACATCCTGTACCTGTATCTGTACCTGGCATTGATGTCGACACCGACGCCGGCCCGGAGGCGCACCGGGGTTGTGGGCAGGCACCGTTCGGCGGTGATGACGCCGCTGCGTCGGCCGATCGAGGCGTGCTCGGTGGGCAGGCCGGACCGTGCTGGTCGCAGGGGCCGCCCGCATTGCCCGTGGCCGCGGCCGGGCAGGCCGGCGAACTGGGCGTGCAGCGCCCACCAGCGTCCGTCGTCGTCCCCGACGGGCAGATCGTCGTACTCGGATCTGAGTAGGGAGACGGGGTACCGCTGGGGGTCTCCGGGTTCGGTACCGGGTTCGGCACCGGCTTCGGCATGGGCGGTGGGGACGTGGAGGCGGTCGGCAGCGGGGACGGGGAGATGGACCGGATTGGGGATGGGGAGGTGGCTGGGGACGGGGAGATGGACCCCGACGACGCCTCGGTCGATGTCCCGGTCGACGTCTCGGGACTGACCATCGCCGTGGCGACGCCGGCCCCGCCGACCAGGAACAGCACAACGACAAACACCGTCGGCACCAGACCGCGCGACGGCCGTCGCACGAATCGACCAGATACTCGATGGCCAGACACCAGAGCGCCCCCCGGGTGCGGCTGGCAACACGCCCGTTGCCGGCGGCCTGCCCCGGACCGGCGGAGACAACGTGATGCACGTTAGGCGGAAGCCCCACCATACGACGATCGGTGGGATAACAGTCGCGTTGCCGGTCATCCGGGCCACGGGGGGAAGCGGTGAATGTCAGATTGCTGACGGAGAGGTCGGCGCGGGAAAGTATTTTTGTCGCCGTTTGCCTGACGGCGTGCCTGAGTTGGCTCATGTTACCCATGGCGTCTCCGGTCCATGCGGCGGACGACGGGGTGGAACTCGGCGTCACCGTCGACGGTCAGCCCCTCGGCGAGGACAACGTGGTCCTCGGAGCCAGTGCGGTCGCCCGCGTGGTGGTCAGCGTGCAGAACCTGACCCGGTCGAACGTCCCCGTCGACTCGGTACGGCTGAGCGGAACCATGCTCGGCCTCACCTTCTTCGACTACGACACCCGGGTGCGCACAACCATCCCGGCCCGCGGATCGGCGAACTGGACCGTCGACCTGGATATGCGCGACCTCGACGGCCGGGCCACCGGACTGATGCCGGTGGAGGTGGCGATCCGGGGCGCGGACCTGCACACGGTGGCCGAGGTGTCGGGAACCGCCGACATCCACGGATCGCTGTTGTCCATCTACGGGCTGTTCGGCCTCGGGCTTGTCGTCCTGATGGGGCTGCTCTGGGCCGTCGCGTTACTCCCGCTCGGCCGCCATGCAGTGCCGGCCACCTGGTGGCAACGCGGCCTGCGGTTCGTGCCCGCCGGCTGCGGGGTCGGCCTGTTCGTCATCTTCGCGCTTTCAGCCACCCGGCTACTGTCACCCGGCACCCCCAGTGATTTCGGCATCACCATCACGACGACCGCCGTCTGCTTCGGGC
>NZ_CDWTMG010000373.1:0-3127 GCF_977945845.1 Frankia sp. CcMO1 | reverse complement strand
AACCCCGGGACGTACTTCCCAAACAGGCCCTAGCGCGCGAAGCTGTCGGTGGCCTGGTCGATCGCGCCGAGGAGATGGCGAGCGGGCCGTCGGGCCCGTGTCCGAGTCGGGTGAGGAGGGTTCGCAGCGGCGGATCGCTGATCGCATCGGTCGGCGCACGGGTGAGGCGTTCGGCGCCGAGTACGTGGATGTCTCGGGAATGAAAGCGGCGCGGGGCGGGATCGACGGGCTCAGCCAGACCAAGGCGTTCGAGGAGAAAAGCCGATCCGTATGAGGTCGCGGGCCACGCGGGCGGCAAGCACACGCGAGCCGAGGTCGTCGCCGCCGCGGCCACCTGTGCGGCCGATGAACGGTTTTTCCTGGCTGACCCGCAGCCAGCCGGCTGCCAGGACGTAGCGCCAGACGTCGTCGGGGTACCAGGCCAGTGCCCGACGCCGCGTGGTGAGCAGATCGAGCGGGTCGTGCACGGGGGGCCGAAGTCGTGGTCCGTGGAGACCTCGTCGTCGAAGCCGAGGACCTCGGACCCCTCACCGAGCAACGCGGCAGCGTGGGGCACGCCCACGACCAGCGACCGAACCGCCCGCTCGTAGAACCGTCGAGAAAGATCGCGACCGGGCACGGCTCCGCGATCCTCCTCAAGGCATCCCGTCATGCACCAGGCATCTCATCGTCGAGGTTGCCGAACAGCCGTGCGCGGGACGTGTCAACCATGATCACCACTGAATCGGGGACGTCAGCCAAGGAGACCACGGACCTGACGTGGTCCAGGACGAAGGGCATGGTCCTGCCGCCTGACGTGAACGGCGACTCCCGGCCGGTGCCATCGGCATGCTGGACGGCAGCTGGGACGTGATGGTCCCTTCGTCGCTGCCCAGGCCGTCGGCGAACAGGTTGTCATGCGCGTTCTTGCCGCGGCCCCAGCGGCTGCCGTGGCTACCGCGGGTCCTCCGAAGTCGCCACCGCTCAGCACCTCGGCGGAACGGACGCGGTTCGCATGATCCCAACATGGTCGTCCGGCCGGGGCTCGAACCAGCTGTCGAGGCCCTGACCAGCACCGTTCCATGGTGTTGAATCTCAAAGCGATAGATCGCGAACCGCATTCACCGAGGTCGGAGGCGTGATCAGAAAAAGGGTGGCCTCTCTGTACCAGCATCCGAATCGATAGATCTTGGTTGCTGGCCTTGAAATTACCGTCCGGCCGGTCGCTACCCGGCCCCTGGACAGGGGCGACGCTGGATGACCGCGCCGACCGGAGTGTCGCCTGACGGATTGAACGAGTGTTCCATTGGTCCGTCCGCGCGATCGCGACCAGTCAGGGAGGAATCACTCGCCGCACAGGTAGATCGTCGATCACGGGTAGGCTGGTCGTGAAGTAGCGAGTCGGGCGGGGAGGAGGACTGGTGAGCCGTCGGTTCAACACGGCTGGGCCGTGCATCCCCGCGGAGCATTACATGATCCCGGCGCTGTCCCGCCTCCCGGAGGCGCCCGGGTTGGTGGATCTCAAGGCCTACTTCGTCGTCCACGCGCCCCGCCAGACGGGGAAGACGACGGCGCTCCGCGCACTCGCGGCCGACCTGACCATGCAGGGCCGGTACGCCGCGGTGCACGTCTCCTGCGAGACCGGGCGCGCCTGGGGAGACGACATCCGCGCCGCGTCCCGGGCGATTCTCGACCGGCTCCGCTCCAGCGCCGAGGACACCCTGCCTGCGGAGCTGCGGCCGGCGCCGTGGCCGGAGACCTCCGACGGCACCCTGATCGTCGAGGCGCTCGGAGCCTGGGCCCGGATCTGCCCACGTCCGCTCGTCCTGTTCTTCGACGAGATCGACGCCCTTCAGGGCCAGTCGCTGATCAGTGTGCTCAGCCAGGTGCGGGACGGCTACAACGCCCGCTCCACAGCGCCCTTCCCGGCATCGGTCGTGCTGTGTGGTCTCCGCGATGTCCGTGACTACAAGGCGGCGGCCGGTGGTGACCCGTCGCGGCTGGGCACGTCGAGCCCTTTCAACATCAAACTCAAGTCGCTTAGGCTGGGCGACTTCACCGCGGATGAGGTGGCGGAGCTCTACGGTCAGCACACCGCCGCCACCGGCCAGCCGTTCGCGCCGGGCGCCGTCGAGCACGCCTACGAGCTCACGGGCGGCCAGCCGTGGCTGGTCAACGCGCTGGCCCGCGAGGTCGTCGAGGAGATGGCCGTGCCCGCCACAGAGACGATCACACTTGAGCATCTCGAGGCCGCGAAGGAACGGCTCGTCCTTGCGCGCGCCACCCACCTGGACTCGCTGGCCTCCAAGCTAGCCGAACCCCGTGTCCGTGAGATCATCGCTCCGTTGATCGCCGGGGACCCGCTCGTCCTCGACCCGTACGACGACGACGTCAGCTATGTCCGTGATCTCGGCCTCATCGCACCCGACCCACCAGTACGGGCCGCGAATCCGATCTACCGCGAGGTCATCGTCCGCGTCCTGTCGTCCTCCGTGCAGGAGAGCATCACCACCGATCCCCGCACCTTCGTCCGCCCGGACGGCAGTTTCGATCTTCCACGAGTCCTCGCCGACTTCGCGGTCTGGTGGATCGAGAACGGCGAGTTCCTCACCAGCCGCGGCTACTACGACGAGGCCGCGCCCCAGCTCATTCTCATGGGCTACCTCCAGCGCGCCATCAACGGTACCGGCCAGATCGAACGCGAATACGCGCTCGGCTCCGGCCGCATTGACCTTCATCTCCGCTGGCCCTACGTACCCCGCGGGGGACCGCGGCAGGTCCAGCGCGAGGGTTTCGAGATCAAGGCCTGGCGCACCGGCAGATCCAACCCGCTCAAGGCCGGGCTCCTACAGCTGGACCGCTATCTCGGCCGACTCCAGTTGCCGACCGGCACCCTTGCGATCTTCGACCAGCGCACGAACGCGCCTCCCATCGACGAACGCACCGCGATCACCACCGTGACCAGCCCGGCCGGGCGCTGCATCACCCTCCTCAACGGGTGACCGACGCCCGCGCGCCTTGAGTCCGAACACGACGCGGGGGCCGAGTCGTCCGCGAGGCCTGTGGGGTGTCAGAGGGCGCTTTGGAGTTCTGATAACGATAAGTAGCATCTGAGATCGGTGGCTTTTGCTGTACATCGCACCACGAG
>NZ_CDWTMG010000372.1:0-3131 GCF_977945845.1 Frankia sp. CcMO1 | reverse complement strand
GGGCCGGCGGCCGGGGCGGCGTCTGCCCGGGTGCCGGCCCCGCCTGCGGGGCGGCGCCGGGCGGGGACGGTCGGGTCGGCAGGACCGCGGTGACGTCGGCGGGTAACTCCTCCTCGACGGTCACGTTTCGGAACGCGGGCAGGACTGTGACGACGAACGCGAGCAGCACCGGCACGGCCTGTGCTGCCCCGGTGAGCACCGGTCCCCTCCCCAGTCTGGGCAGCAGGAAGCCGAGGCCGGCGACCGCCGCCATGATGACGAGCGTGAAGGCGACGCTGCGCGGGCTGGCGAACGCCGATCGGATGACACCGGGCTTCCAGGCCGCGAAGACCAGCCCGCCGAGTGCGGCGACCACGGGTACCAGCAGGGAGCTGCGCGGGTAGCCCAGCAACGTGGGCGTCGATCCTGATTTACGTCCCGACCTGTGCTCCGGACGGCGAGGCGTAGATGTGCTCATGGACATACCATCCTCGCCGACCGCGCATCGTTACACGGCGGCCGGCGATGTCGCGCAGGATCCCGTGGGCCGCCGACGGGGCCACGACCTACGACGGAAGGCTGATGGCCCGATCAGGAGGGTGGGGACTGGCAGAGTGGGCTGATGGACATGGGGGAGCCGGTCGCGTGGGCGCCGGGGATGTCGCTGCTGCCCGACGTCAGTCCGGCGGCGTGGGTAGCGGCAGCCCTGGCCGCTACCACGTCAGCCGCAACGGTCGCGGCGATGGTGCCGCCCGTCTTCGCGGCCTATGCCCGGGTGCTGCCGCCGACTTACGACCGTGAGGGTGTGGGACGGCGACACCGGTGGTCCGAGATCGCCGCATGCCGAGGCGTGGCGCTGACGGCCGAGACCCGGTTCGACGACCTCGTCGCCGGTTCCGACCATTGGGGGCGACCCTCTGACGGAGGCTTGGACGCGCGGGAGACGGCGGCTCTCGCGAGGGTCCTGTCCAGCTTCACCGACACGCCGGACCAGGCGTACTTCTGCCTCTGGGAGGGTTTCGGCCTCGCTGAGACGCGCGCCTGGGAGGACCGGCCGATGCGTGTGCGGACAGCTAACCGGGCGTACCACCTGCTCACCGGGCCGGTGAGCGCCGCCCCGATGTTGCCGGCGCCGGTGGAGTGGAGGTGCGCGAGTCTGTGGTGGCCCTACGATCGGGCCTGGCTTGTCGCCACCGAGATCGACGGCTACTCCACCTACATCGGTGCCAGCCACGCCGCGATCGACGCGGTCCTCGCCGATCCCGCGATCGACGCCGTTGCCGCGCGTCCCGCGACCCCGCTCGATCCCAGCTACGGCTGACGTTCACCCACCTCCTCAACTCGGCGGCCCGAAGCGGCGTCATGCGGGCAGCCGGACGTCCTGTCATCAGCAGATGAGCGCGTTGGTTAGTCTCGCGCGAGGTCTGTCTGCGATTCGCCGTCGGTCCGCGCGAGCACTTTCTGCTGGTGGCTTCGGTGGGTGGTCCGGCGGGCGCGCTGGTTGCCTGCATCGCCTGGAGCGGACTCGGGCCGCCCTCGCTCGTTTCGACAACGTCAGCCGGTCGACGGCTCCCCGAGCCGGACCAGGTTGAGTCGGTAGGAGCGCACCTGCGGGTCCTCATGCCTGGCCGGCATCGCTGCGGATACCTCGGATGGCAGCCGGTCGAGTACGGCCCGCGGGGCTTCGGGCAGGGTCCGGGATTCGAGGATCTCCAGCCCGGGCACCTGGCGTTCCAAGTCGGCCGGGTTTTCGCAGAACCAGCGGGCGCGGGCGTCGACCTTGCTCAGCGCGTCATGCTGTTCCTGGTTCTGCCGCATCCACTCGCCCCAGCTGTCGAAGGCGGCGAGGCTGCCGGGAAACCGGCCCGCGACCTGGGCAAGCACGTTGTGGACGTCGTGCTCGTCGAGGAACCCGAGCACGGCCTCGGCCACGAACATCCACGGCCCCGGGCCGGTGTCCGCGGCGACCTCGAGCCAGTCGTCGTCGAGGACGGACCCGGCCAGGTGCCGGCGGCGGGTGCCGTCGCTGAAGAAGCGGCGGCGCAGCGCCATCGCGTCAGGCAGATCCAGCTCCAGCCACCGGCCGCGACCGCGAGCGACGCCCGCCCGTACAGCGGGATCAGCAACGTCTCCGCGACGGCTCCCAGCTCGGCGGCGACGCCCGGGCCGGCCGGCGTCTTCCATGGGCCAGTCATGTGCCACCATCTCCCACTATTGAAGACGGTTCTCATGATTGCCAGGGATGCTGGTCGTCAGGAGCGACGACCGGTCGGCCGCCACCATCGCCCGGGCCACGGCGAAGGTCGTCGACGACCAGAAACCGCAGAGCACCGTGAGTGACGAGCGGGCCTCGGTGTGGGCAGCTGCGGTGCGGCCCGGAGCCGGTGGTCGCGAACGCATCACAGTCCTCTCGTTGATGAAAACGGTTGTCATTATAGACAGAGGGCCTGCGTGGAGACGAACAGGGGCTGGCCGAGGACGAGCCGAGGACGAGCCTGGACCGGGTCGTCGCCGTCGCCCCGTCGGTGCACGAGGCGTGGGTGGACGCCGGGTTCAAGACCACGGTCATCGAGCACGGGGCGGGGCTGGGGATCGTCAGGGAAGAACTCCGCCAGGAAGCCGTCCTTGTCGTAGTTGTGAACCGCGTCCTAGTTGTGAACCGCGCTCACTGGTCATACTCTTTGAGACAGACGGCGTAGCGGGCTTCGGCCAGCGGTATCGCGTGCCGGTACCAGGCGGACCACTAGTCGGGGTAGGGCACCTCGGCGCGCGCCTTCTGGAGTGCGGCGGCCCACCAGGCAAGCTGGTTGAACAATGTCTTGGCGTAGCCGGGAGCGTCGGGATCAGCTGGCCGACCAGCATCCCAGTTCACGAAATAGTTCGGGAATGCCAGCCCGTCGCGAATGGTCACCGCGTGCAGCTCGGTGAGGACGTTCTCCAGGTGCAGGACTGCGTGTCGACCGCCCGCCGCGCCGCCGTAGCTGACAAAAGCGACCGGCTTCGCGGTCCACTGGGTGAAGTGCCAGTCGATGGCAGCCTTCAGTGACGCCGGGTAACTATGGTTGTATTCGGGGGTTACTAGGACGAACGCGTCTGCGGCGTCGAGTCGCGCGGTCAGGGGTGCCATGCCCGCCGGGCGCGGGTATGCCGGC
>NZ_CDWTMG010000371.1:0-3134 GCF_977945845.1 Frankia sp. CcMO1 | reverse complement strand
GTTCTCCACCGATTGCTGCGTGCACCGGCTGTGGGTACACGACAACACCGACCTTTACCTGGTCACCTCGCGGACCGCCGCCCGGTACGTGCGGCGGTTCTCGCCGAACGCGCTGATCTCGGTGGTCCCGACCCCGGTCCGGGAACCCTTCTACGACCCGCCGACTCAGGAGGAGGCGCGGGCCGCGCTCGGTATCCCCGCGGACGCTCCCTGCGTGCTGCTGATGTCCGGCTCCTGGGGGCTGGGACCGTTGGTGGAGGGTGCCGCGGCCATGGCCGCGGCGGGCATCTACGTGCTTGCGGTGGCCGGCCGCAACCAGCGGTTGGCCGCGCGGTTGACGGCTCTGTCGGAACGGCAGCACAAGGTCATCCCGTTCGGCTTTACCGATCGCGTCCCGGCGCTGATGGCGGCGAGCGACCTGGTCGTCACGTCGTCCGGGGACACCTGCAGCGAGGCTCGGGTGATCGGACGGGACCTGCTGCTCATCGACGTGGTGCCGGGGCATGGCCGGGATAACCTTCAGAAGGAACTCGAGCGAGGTCGTGCCGAGGTGACGAACACCGACCCGGTGTCGTTGACCAGATCCGCGCTCGCGTGCCTTGACCGGGTCAAGCCACCGTCGGACCGGGTGGCGATCGGCCCGCACGCGTGGGAGCAGGCATTCGGGGCGGCTCTGGCGCAGATCGGTTTCGGCGCGGACTGGTGAGGCAAACCCACGGTTCGGGACGGATCCTGAGGGCCATGATGTTGGATGGGACATGAGCAGAGCCCTGGTGATCGGTCTGCCGACCGCGGTCGTCTCGGCGGCTCTCTACGGGATCGCGCCGCTCGTCCAGGCCCGTGCTGCCCGCCGGGAGGAGGAGAGCTCGGGGCTGGGGCTTGCGCTGCTGGCCCGCCTGGTGCTGCGCCCCCTGTGGCTGATCGGCCTTGCCGTGGAGGCGGGCTCGTTCCTGCTGGAGGTGTATGCCCTGTCCGTGGCCCCGGTGGCGATGGTCGCCCCGGTGATGGCTCTCGACATGATCGTCTTCACTCTGCTGGCGCAGCGGGTGCTCGGCGAGAACATCAGCCTGACCGGCTGGCTGGGCGTGGTCGCGATGGTCGGCGGTATCGGCCTGCTCGCCTTCGCCTTCACGCACCGAGCGGAGGTCGGCAGCTCGGCCAGCACCGATGTCCTGCTGGCCTTCCTCGTCCTCGGTCTGATCTTTGCGCTGCTCTGCGCGTCCCTCGCCAACCTGGCCGTGGTGCGGGACATGGTCGCGGGCGCCGCGTTCGGATTCGGGGCCGCGGCCGGGGTCAGCTACGCCATCGCCACGCTGGCGACCCGCCAGATCGGCCTGGCGGTGAACGAACGACGGGAGGGGCAGTCCACGCTGGTGGACCTGCTCACCACCCCGACGCCCTACGTCCTCGTGCTGTTCTCCGTGCTGGCGCTCGGTCTTCAGCAGCGTGGCCTGCAGGGGCGCGCCGCCGTCATCGCCTTCCCGGTGACCAGCGGGGTCTCCGCCTTCCTGCCGGTGACCCTGGGCCTGACGCTGTTCAACGAGCCGGCGCCCGACGGTGTCCGCCGCGTGGCGTTCATCGTCGCGATGGTGCTGGTCGCGGCCGGAATCGCCGCTCTCGGCCGCGATCGGATGGCGGCAGACCGGTCCGTGGACGAATTTGAGAGCGTGCTGCGGCCCACCCCCGACGACCGCCGATTGGAGGACGGCGTCGTCCCCCTGGACGGCCGGCCGGAGGTGGTCGAGCCGTCGGATGCGGAGCCGGGGCAGTCGGCGAGGGCCCGGGACGAAGCAGCTTCTATCGCTCGTACTGGCACGGTTGTTTACCGTAGCGGCATGTCGAAGAACTTATAGTGATGCGCCGCGTGCTTTCGGTGAGATAGTCGTCGTGGCCGGCCGCTCGGGTTCACCCCCCGATCGCCCGGGCGCCCGGCCGTCTCCCGCTTGCCCGCCTTGCACGTTCCCCGCGTCGCGCATCCGGTCGAGGTTTCCTCCGGTCGGGTCGTCGAGACGCCGCCAGCCGCATCTCGACGACCCGACTGGCTCGTCAGACCCCGAACCGCTGGAGGGCCTTGCGCACCCGCAGGTTCGCCTGCGCGAAGGAGATCTTTCCGTCCACGTAGGCCGACAGCGCCGCGCGGCGGACACGCTCGACGCGCTGATCTTCAATCGGAGTGTTGAGTAGGTTGGTCGTGGCGGTGGCCACGGCAATCACCTCCCAGTGGCAGGGAAACAGGGCACTGCAACTCGCGGGTGACCTCGGACGGCACACCGGACCGGAAGGCGGGGAACGAGGCGACGATGCCTCGGCCGATCCTTTCGACGTGAGGTCGATCCGAGATCGGAGATGAGCAGATGGATCTGGAGAGCGGGCGGACGCTGCGCTGCGCCGCCTCGCTAGGAGGGCGAGGGGATGGCGGCTCCGCGCTCCGCCCGCCCCGGCTGACCGAGGACCCGGGCAGGTGCGTTATGGCGCCGCACGCGGGTAGCCGTATTGCCACATATGGTCACAGCGACTGCCCTCCTCCGCGTTGGGCGGGCGCTCGACGCCCGCGTGGCCCGTCCCGGTCGGGTGGAGGTGACCAGACGCCGACCCGCCGGGCTGTGACGGGAGACCGCAGGTGCCTTGTCACCCGATCGCCTCGCGGCGAGTGACGCACTGCCGTATCCACATCACGTTACAGCCATGTAACGACCGCGACGGGACGAACGCCCGGACAACGAAGCCCGACCGAACATCTATAAGAGTGCGCGACCGGGAGGCATTGCGCAAGAGCCAACCGGCTCGTGGCGAGGCTTCCTGAACAGGCATCTCGGCCCCTCGGCCGGTGGAACGATGCCGTTGATCGAATCGTCTCCGCCTGGCGGGTCCGGCCCGGCGCCGGTCCTGGTCCCAGTCTGAAACACCAGGGCGGTGCATCCTGGCCCGGGCATCCCGGCCCGGGTAGGGGTTGACCGAGGATCATCCGGTCACCGGCGTGATCGGCGGGGTTACGGCCACCGGAGCGATATGCATCGAACCGTGGAGGAGAGTCGAAAGCGGCGGGCCCGGTCCCGGTCGCGACGTACCGGAGCGACCGGGACCGGGCCGAGGCCGACCAGCGGCGATCTCGTTCTTTTCCGATGGGATTTTTC
>NZ_CDWTMG010000370.1:1041-3553 GCF_977945845.1 Frankia sp. CcMO1 | reverse complement strand
CAGATCCAGATCCGACAATGGATGCCGATTCACCGTCTGGTGCGGCCACGGTCGGCACGTCGCCGGCCTTCGGCGCGTTCGATCCGGCCCGATATCATGATCTCTACCCCAACTACAACGCCCTGCGGGAGGCGGATCCATTCTACCGTCTGCCGCTGGGCGCACAGCAGGTCACGCTGCTCACCCGCTACCAGGACTGCATGCACGTTCTACAGGACGCCGCCTGGGGCCGGGGCGAGGGGAGGACCAACGCCTGGCGTTCCGCCAACAGCTTCGACGGCGGGCTACGGTCGCTCCTCGGCGTGAACCCGCCCGATCACACCCGGCTGCGCAAGCTGGTCAGCAAGGCGTTCACTCCCCGGGTTATCTCCGGTCTGCGGCCACAGACCACCGTCCTGGTCGAGTCGCTGCTCGACGCCGCGCTCGCGGCCGGCGAGGTGGATCTGCGAGGGAAGGCCACCGTCGAGTTCGACGCGTACTTCACGGAGCTGATCGCGGCCAGACGGGCTCGGCCGACCGACGACCTGCTCGGTCTTCTCGTGGCGGTGCGGGAGCAGGGTGACAGCCTGACCGAGGCCGAACTGCTGGAGCTGTGTGCTCTGCTGCTGGTCGCCGGGTACGAGACCACGGTCAACCTGATCGGCGACGCGGTGCTCGCCCTGCTGCGCGACACCGAGATCTCCGGGCGCTCCTTCGCCGCGGGCGAGGTCGTCGTCACCATGCTGGCCGCCGCCGGGCGGGACCCGCAGACCTTCGCGGAGCCGGACCGGTTCGACATCCGCCGGTACGCCGGGCCGACGCCCGCCCCCCGTCATCTCGGCTTCGGGTTGGGGATCCACTACTGTCTCGGCGCACCGCTCGCCCGGCTGGAGGCGGAGATCGCCCTGCAGGCACTCGTGCGCCGGGCCGGTAGCCTCACGCCGGCCACCGACCCTCCCTCCTACCGCCCGCATCTGGTCGTGCGTGGCCTGGAGACACTCCCCATCCGGCTGTCGCCCTATGACGGTGCTGGGCGACGCCCCGCACTACCGTGACGCCCCGCACTACCGCGGCACTCGCATCTATCCGCGGGCTGGAGAGCCGGCGGATGCGACTCGACGACGGGCGATAACGAAACACAATCTCACGATCGATTACTCCGGCGCATGTTCCGGAACCGGCCACGGCGGCTGTTACGATCGGGAAAGTTCGGGCCGACGACCCCATCCGCAGTCCTCCAGAGGAGGCGGTCGAGAATGGCTGGCTTCCAGCCTGCAACGCACATTCCTGAAACCGGGCACTCTGAAACCAGCTACGGGGCCGATGGATCCACTCCCCGCAGAAAGACGATCAGCAATTCCTACCTGCATCGCCTGCAGCGGCGGCACTTCCTGCTGTTCGACGTCCTCCCGATTGCCGGCACCGCCGCCGCCATCGCGTTTCTCGCGGTGCATCCGATCGGGGCCACCGAACTCGCCCTGCTCTTCTCGATGTGGCTCCTGACCGGTCTGGGCATCACTGTCGGCTATCACCGGCTCTTCACGCACCGCGCGTTCAAGGCGGCGCCGGCCGCGGCGACCGCGCTCGCGGTACTCGGCTCGATGACCGGCCAGAGCGGCGTGGTGTCCTGGGTCGCTCTGCACCGGCGGCACCACGAATACAGCGATCGCGACGGAGACCCGCACTCGCCGAATCTCGCCGGCAACGGTCTGAAGGGCCGGCTCCGCGGCCTGGCCCACTCGCACTTCCTGTGGATGCGCCGCCACGAATATCCCAACGTCGTCCACTACGCGCCGGATCTGATCAAGAACCGTGCGCTGGTCCGGGTGGCCCGCCTCTACTACTACTGGGTGACGCTCGGGCTCCTGCTCCCGGCGCTCGTCGGCGGCCTCGTCTACCAGAGTTGGACCGGGGCGGTGAGCGGCTTCCTCTGGGGCGGTCTCGTACGGATGTTCGTCCTCGAACACGTCATCTGGGGGATCAACTCCTTCCTGCACATGTTCGGCACCCGCCCCTACGAGTCCCGGGAGAACAGTAGGAACGGCGGAATCTTCGCCCTGCTGAGCCTGGGCGAATCGTGGCACAACAATCACCACGCGTTCCCCGATTCACCCTCCTTCGGGCTGCGGTGGTACCGCCTCGATCCGGGTTACTGGCTCATCAGACTACTCGCGATCAGTGGCCTCGCCTGGGATGTCAAACTTCCGTCCAAAGAGCGGATGGCGGCGAAGAGAATCACCGCCAGAAGATCCGCTCCGAGTACCGCGGTATACGGTGGAGCCAAGCAGGGAAGAGATTATCACCTGGTGCCGAGAGTATGTCGCGGGCCTCCTCGAGATACCCGCGGAGGAGGTTGATCCGGACGCGGACTTCGATCGACTGGGAATCGATTCCGCCCTCGCCGTCCCCCTGCTGATCGAGGTTGAGGAACGCTACGGCGTCGACCTGCCGCCCGAGGCGTTGTTCGAGAACCCGAACCTCAACGCGGTCGCCACGTACCTGCACACGCAACTCCCGCGGCACGTGGCATAGG
>NZ_CDWTMG010000370.1:0-629 GCF_977945845.1 Frankia sp. CcMO1 | reverse complement strand
ATAGTCGTCATGGCCACCTCGGTCCGGCACGATCGGACGGTCGGAGCGGCGGCGGCCATCCGCCACCACTACGACGTCGGAAATGATTTCTACCGGCTCTGGCTGGACCGCTCGCTGACCTACTCCTGCGCGCTGCGGGAAGGCGCGGACGACACCCTGGAAACCGCCCAGGAGAGGAAGCTGCGGTTCCATCTGGACGCGATTCGCGCCGACCGCGCCGACCGCGTTCTGGACATCGGCTGCGGGTGGGGCTCGATCCTGGGACGGCTGGCGGAGACGCACCGGGTGCGACGCTCCGTCGGTCTCACCCTCAGTGCGGAGCAGGCGGCCTTCGTCCGGTCCCGCGGCTATCCCGGCGTCGAGGTACGCACGGAGGACTGGGCGCACTACGAACCCGGCACCCGGTTCGACGGGATCATCTCCATCGGCGCCTTCGAGCACTTCGCCGGACCCGACGACTCGCCCGCCGAGAAGATCCGCCTGTACCGGGAGTTCTTCACCCGCTGCCACGACTGGCTGAACCGGGACGGCGTGTTGTCGCTGCAGACGATTGCCTACGCGAACATGTCCCGCGAGAACGCGAGCGCCTTCATTCAGCAGGAGATATTTCCGGCGGCGGATCTGGGCCT
>NZ_CDWTMG010000369.1:0-3161 GCF_977945845.1 Frankia sp. CcMO1 | reverse complement strand
TGAACGGGGGCGTGGCCGGCCGCCCGGGAGACCGATTCCGCGGCCGGTCACCATCGGCCCACGCCCGGTTCGCCCGTCGAGATCCGCTGTACGCTGCGCGGCATGGGATCTGGGCGGGTACGGGTTCGATTCGCGCCATCTCCCACCGGCATCTTCCATGTGGGTGGGGCGCGGTCGGCGCTGTTCAACTGGCTGGTCGCGCGGCGCGCCGGCGGCGACTTCGTGCTGCGCATCGAGGACACCGACGCGTCCCGCAACCGGCCGGAGTGGACCGACGGCATCATCAGCGCGCTGGACTGGCTCGGCATCAGCCCCGGCGGGTACGAGGGTCCGGTGCTGCAGTCGTCGCGCGCCGACCGGCACCGGGCCGCGGCCGAGCGGCTGCACTCCGAAGGTCTCGCCTACTACTGCGACTGCACGCGCGAGGCCTTGGCGGAACGTACCGGCAACGCGCAGCGCGGCTACGACGGATTCTGCCGGGACCGCGGGCTCACCCCGGGTCCCGGCCGGGCGCTGCGCTTTCGCACGCCGGACGACGGCGTGACGATCGTCGAGGACCTCATCCGCGGCACGCCGGAGTTCCCGAACGACACCATCGAGGACTTCGTGGTCGCGCGGGCCGACGGGTCGGCGGTGTTCCTGCTCGCCAACGTCGTCGACGACCTGGAGATGGGGATCACCCACGTCATCCGGGGTGAGGAACACCTGTCGAACACCCCGAAGCAGCAGCTGCTCTGGGCATCGCTCGGCGCGGGTGCGCCGCCGGTGTGGGCGCACGTCCCGGTGATCGTCAACGAGAAACGCCAGAAGCTGTCGAAGCGGCGCGACAAGGTGGCGCTCGAGTCCTACCGGGACGAGGGATACCTGCCCGCCGCCATGAAGAACTACCTGATGCTGCTCGGTTGGGCCCCGCCCGGCGAGGACGAGATCGTGCCCTGGGAGACGATCGAGTCCACCTTCGACCTTGCCGACGTGAAGCCGTCGCCGGCGTTCTTCGACGAGAAGAAGCTCAAGGCGTTCAACGGTGAGTACATCCGGCGGCTGAGCGTCGAGGAGTTCATCGAGGCGGTCCGGCCCTGGCTCTCGGCACCGGCCGCGCCGTGGGAGCCGGCCGCGTTCGGCGCGGACGCGTTCGCCGCCCTCGCCCCCCTGGCGCAGAGCAGGGTCTCCGTGCTGTCGGAGATCGTGCCGATGGTCGACTTCCTCTTCCTGCCGGAGGTACCAATCGACGACGCGGCCTGGGCCAAGGCGATGAAGGGGCCGGCGGCGGAACTGCTCGCCGACGTCCACGACCTCTACGACAAGATCGAATGGGAAGCCGAGACGCTGAAGGCCGGACTTACCGAGGTCGGCGAGCGGCACGGTCTCAAGCTCGGCAAGGCGCAGGCACCGGTGCGGGTCGCCGTGACCGGGCGGAGCGTGGGACTGCCCCTGTTCGAGTCGCTGGAGGTGCTCGGCCGGGAGACCACCCTGCGGCGGCTCGCCGAAGCGCGGGAACGGCTCACCGGCGGCTGACCTCACGCCGGTCCACGACGGCCTCGCGCGCACGCCGGTCCGTGGCGGCTTCGCGCGGCGGGCAGGGCTGAGCCCGGGTCGCGGCTGGGACGGGCCGCGACCCGGGCTGGGGAGACCCACCAGAAGCCGGGGTTACCTCTGGTGGGTGAGGCTGCTCCAGTTCGCCAGC
Organism: Frankia sp. CcMO1; assembly: GCF_977945845.1. Lineage (NCBI taxonomy): Bacteria > Bacillati > Actinomycetota > Actinomycetes > Frankiales > Frankiaceae > Frankia > Frankia sp. CcMO1. The sequence continues at coordinate 1,477 of NZ_CDWTMG010000369.1, read as the reverse complement.
CACCCGGGCGGCCGGGCGGTCAACAAGGACCAGCACACCCCGCCGGGCCTAAGAGATCCTTAAAACGAGCTCAAGACAAGCTGTGATCTTGCTGTCACGAAATGCCTCTCGAGAGTGACCATCCCGCGGTGTCAGGATGTTGCCATCAAGCGGGAGTCCACCGGACTTAGGGCTCACCGTGACCCTGGGTAGCTGATCCTCGGGGCGTGCGCTGGCGCGGGCTCAGCCCGGACCACTCGTCCGCCCAGGCCGCCAGCGGTTCCAGCACTCCCTGCAGGCGACGGCCGTGCGCGGTCAGCCGGTACTCGCCGGCCTCGTCCACCTCGACGAGGCCGGCCTCGCGCAGCTCCCGCAGGCGTTGGGTCACCTGGGCCTGCGGCGCCTCGAGCCACGCCACAAGCGCGCGGAACGGCAGGGCCGTCCCGCGCAGGTTCCAGTAGACGGCGAGGGCGAAACGCCGGCCCAACAGGTCCACAAGACCGGCGAGGGCGGACGGTGCGCCGTCCGGAGTCTCGGGATGACCGGAGGCGTGCGGTCGTCCCGGCCCGTTCAGCCTCGCCTGCCTCATCGGCATGTCCCGCCGGGACCGCTCATCGGTGGCCTCCGGGGTCTCCGGCGCGAGGGTGCCCCGATCAGCGGGCACCGACCGAGCCGACGCCGTTGGATCCGACACCGTTGGAGCTGTGCGAGCCGAGGGGAGTAAACAGCCTGGTCGCGGACTGCCCGGCGTGGGCGCCAAGCAGGTCCCGGGCCTTCTGGTAGAAGGTGGCCGCCTGCGCGGAGACGAGTCCCGCCGCGCTCTGGACCTCCGGGCGCTCCTGGAGGTCACGGACCTGCCGCATGATGGCGTCGTAGTGCTCCCGGCCGGCCCGGGCGCCGAGGACGTATCCGAGACCGAGGGCCAGGATGACGCTGGGCCTGATACGCATGTTGCCTCCCAGGAGACCGAGGGACGTGCAGGCGGATGGCCGCCGGCCGCTTGACGTTGTGTCGTCGGGTTGATTCCTACCCCACGTCCAAGACCGCCCGAACCTCAGGTAGGCTGACGACGTCAGGTGCATGGCAGGTGCACGGCACCCGATCCCGCGTAGCTCAATTGGCAGAGCAGCCGGCTGTTAACCGGCAGGTTATAGGTTCGAGTCCTATCGCGGGAGCATAGGCCCAGGCCGGAGGCCCGATCCCTTCCGAAGATCAATTCCGAGTCATATCAGTACCACTTTAGCCTTACCCATCCATACTATGATCTTGATCGATGCAAGATCAAGAGAACTACTACAAGCACGGCCACGCGTGAACCATCAAGATCACGAAAGATTCACCTGCCGGTGGGTCGACAGTAGCCCCTCAGATTGCCACGCTGTGCAGCAGAGCCAACACGACGGTGCTGTGGGGGTGGCCGGTGCGACTGGCGTCGTTCAACGTGGAAAACCTGTTCGAACGGGTCCGGGCGATGAATCTGCCCACCTGGGATGAAGGC
>NZ_CDWTMG010000368.1:0-3188 GCF_977945845.1 Frankia sp. CcMO1 | reverse complement strand
AGAGCCCGTATACAACGAGGAGAACGACCTCGCTCCCTGCGTCCGACGGCTGTACGCCCACCTGACCGGGACGTTCCCGTACCCCTTTCAGATCACGATCGCCGACAACGCCAGCACCGACGGCACCTTGGTCATCGCCCAGGCGTTGGAGAAGGAGCTCCCCGAGGTCGCCGCGATCCACCTCGAAGCCAAGGGCCGCGGCCGGGCACTGCGGGCGGCTTGGGGCATCTCGCCCGCACCGGTGCTCGCCTACATGGACGTCGACCTGTCGACCGGCCTCGCCGCGCTGCTGCCCCTGGTGGCCCCGCTCATCAGCGGCCACTCGGATCTCGCGATCGGCACCCGGCTCTCCCCCGCCTCCCGGGTCGTGCGGGGACCGCGCCGGGAGGTGATCTCCCGCTGCTACAACCTGATCCTCCGCAGGACACTGGCGGCCCGGTTCTCCGACGCGCAGTGCGGCTTCAAGGCGATCCGCGCCGACGCCGCGGCAGGCCTGCTGCCCTTGGTGGAAGACAGCGGCTGGTTCTTCGACACCGAGCTGCTCGTCCTGGCCGAACGGGCCGGAATGCGCATCCACGAGATCCCGGTCGACTGGATCGATGATCCGGACAGCCGCGTCGACGTGCTCGCCACGGCCATCGCTGACCTGAAGGGTGTGGTCCGCCTCTTGCGGGCGTTCGGCAGCGGAAAGCTACCGCTCGCCAGGCTGCACCAGGAGTTCGGCCGAGGCCCGCTCACCGCCGGCCACGCCGAGGAGGGCAAGGCCGTCGAGGTCCCGGGGGTACCGAAGGGACTCACCGGTCAGCTCCTGCGATTCGCCGCGATCGGGATCGCCAGCACGCTGTCCTATCTGGTGCTCTTCGTCCTGCTGCGGACAGTCACCGGGGCGCAGGTCGCGAACCTGCTGTCGCTGCTTCTCACGGCGGTTGCGAACACCCCGGCGAACCGGCGGCTGACCTTCGGTCTCACCGGTCCGGAGCGCGCCGGTCGCCACCATCTGCAGGGCCTGGTGGTGTTCGCCGTCGGCCTCGGCCTGACCAGCGGTTCGCTCGCGCTCCTGCACGCGGCGAGCACGAACCCCGGCCGCGGCATTGAACTCTCCGTGCTGGTGCTGGCGCACCTGGCCTCCACGGTCATCCGGTTCCTTCTACTGCGCGCCTGGGTCTTCCGCCCGGGCCGGGAGGCGGGGGACGTGGCCGGGACGCTCCCGGCCACGACACCCCCGCGGAGGCAGAACCCGACCGGCGTAATCAGGAACGCAGCGTAATCAGGAACGCAGAATAAGCAGCAGGTCACCGACCTCGACGGAGTCGCCGCTGGAGCGGACGAGCTCCACGACGGTCCCGCCCACCGGGCTGGTCACCGCGGCCTCCATCTTCATCGCCTCCACCACCGCCAGCCGCTGGCCCTTCGTCACCGTGTCGCCCACCGCGACGCTGAACGTGACGATGCCGGGCAGCCCGGCGCCCACCTGGTTCGGATCGGCGGGGTCCGCCCGACGGGCCACCGTGGTGGTGGCCGTGATGGACGCGTCCCGGACCCGCACCGGCCGGGGCTGGCCGTTGACCCGCAGGTACAGGGTGCGCATCGCGGAGTCGTCCGGTTTGGAGAGCGTCTCCAGCTCCACGATGATCTCCACCCCGGGCTCCAAGGTGACGGTGAGCGGAACGCCGGGCCGCAGCCCGTACAAAAAGCCGTCGGTCGGGACCACGGAGGAGTCCCCGTAGGCGTCCACCGCCCGCAGGTAGTCCTTCCACGGGCCGGGGAAGAGCAGCCTGGACAGGGCCGCCCGCCGCCGGGTCCCCGGGAAAGAGAGCTCGGCGGCGTCCGCCGCGTCGAGGTCGACGGACGGCGGCGCCGGGCGGCGCCCGGCCAGCGCCCGTTCCCGGAACGGTTCGGCGAAGCCGGCCGGCGGCGTGCCGAGTTCACCTGCGAGGTAGCCGAGCACGCTGGCCGGCAGGTCGAACTCCTCGGGATGCGCACGCAACCGGTCCACGTCGACGGATCCGCCGGCGATGAACAGCGCCAGGTCACCGACGACCTTGCTGGTCGGCGTCACCTTGATCGGCTTGCCGAGCAGCTCGTTGGCGATCGCGTAGCACTCGGTGACCTCGGCCCACCGGTCCCCCAGCCCCAGCGCGATCGCCTGCTGACGCAGGTTCGTCAGCTGGCCGCCGGGAATCTCGTGCCGGTACACGGCCCCGGTCGGGGCCCGCAGCCCCGCCTCGAACGGGGCGTAGAGGTCGCGCACGGCCTCCCAGTACGGCTCCATCGCGGACAGCGCGGGCAGCGCGATGCCGGTCGCCCGGGGAGTGTGGTCGGTCGCCGCCACCAACGCGGACATGTTGACCTGGCTGGTGCCGCCGGACATCGGCGCGGCGGCGGCGTCCACCGCGTCCACCCCGGCCGCGGACGCCGCGAGCAGGGTGGCGAGCTGGCCGCCCGCGGTGTCGTGGGTGTGCAGGTGGACGGGCCGGTCGAAACGCTCCCGCAGGGCCGTCACCAGCGTGGCCGCCGCCGCCGGGCGCAGCAGTCCCGCCATGTCCTTCACGGCGAGCACATGCACACCCGCCTCGACGAGCTGTTCGGCGAGGCGCAGGTAGTAGTCGAGGGTGTAGATCCGCTCCGCCGGATCGGAGAGGTCACCGGTGTAGCAGAGCGTCCCTTCGGCGATCGCCCCGGTACCGAGCACCGCCTCGATCGCCGGGCGCATCTGCTCGATGTCGTTCAGCGCGTCGAAGATCCGGAAGATGTCGACGCCGGTCGCCGCGGCCTCGGCGACGAACGCCCGGACGACGTCGTCCGGGTAGGGGGTGTACCCGACCGCGTTGCGCCCCCGCAGCAGCATCTGCAGGCAGATGTTCGGTGCGGCCTGGCGCAGCGCAGCGAGCCGCTCCCACGGATCCTCCGCGAGAAAGCGCAGCGCGACGTCGTAGGTCGCCCCGCCCCAGGCCTCCAGGCTCAGCAGGTTCGGCGTCAGCGCGGCGTACGACGGGGCGGCCGCCAGGATGTCGAAGCTGCGCAGCCTCGTGGCCAGCAGCGACTGGTGGGCGTCACGCAAGGTGGTGTCGGTGACGGCCAGCGCCCCCTGGGCGCGCAGCCACGCCGCCCAGCCCGCCGGCCCGAGCTCCGTCAGCAGCTGCCGGGATCCCGCCGGCAGCTGCGTGCCGCCGGGCGCCGTGCCGCGG
>NZ_CDWTMG010000367.1:0-3193 GCF_977945845.1 Frankia sp. CcMO1 | reverse complement strand
AGCGGACAGGAACGGCATCACCGCCAGCGACACCGCGGCGAGCGCGATCCCGGGCACCGAACCATCCGCATCATCCCCGCCGGCCAGTGCACGCACGGCGTCGACCGCGACATAGACGGCGAGCACGAAAAACGACCCGGCGATGAACCGCAGGGCGACGCGTTCCCGGGCCTCCCGAACGGCGTGATCGACGGCGGAGAACTGCCAGGCAACCGCGGCGGCGGAGACCTCGATGAGCGAGTCCAGCCCGAAACCGATCAGCGCAGCGAACGACGCCGCCGCGCCGAACGTGAGCGCGATGATGGCCTCGACGACGTTATAGGCGATAGTCACCCCGACCAGGAACCGGATTCGGCGGGCGAGCAGGTCACGGCGGGCCGGGGGCGGCCCCGATGACAGCGAGACGGCCATATCAGCAGCAGCCCTTCTCCGCCGTGTCCGGGCACGCGGCATCCTGTCCGAGGGCGATGACCGCGGCCCGCAGCTCGTCGAGCGTGCGACCGAGACGGGCGTCGGCAAGCTCATAACGGATACGCCGGCCGACCGGAACGGCGACCACCAGCCCACAGCCACGCAGACAGGCCAGATGATTCGACAGCCGGCTGCGGGAGATCCCCATCGCCTCCGCCAGATCGGCGGGATGCGCCGGGCTGTCACGAAGGGCCAGAAGCAGCCGTGCCCTGATCGGGTCAGCCAACGCCCGGCCGACCCTTACCAGAACCTCGATGTCCGAGGCGATCGTCACCATGACCCAACAGTACAGAGATCCATGAACTCAGGAAAGCGTGAACTTCGGATGGGCCGAAGACCTCGACGCGGCGAGGCTGGCTGCCTGATCTCACAGCCTGGTCTCACGGCCTCGTCTCACGGCCTCGTCTCACGGCCTCGCGGATCTGGCGCCTCTCCGGTTAGCTGCCCCGAACGCGGGCAGCCTCTGCCATGACCGCGTCGTCCGGGGAACCGCCTCGGATGCCTGACACGATGGCTGATCCACGACACTCACGTCGGGTGGAGGCGATCTACATGTCGCATCGTGATGACCCCTTCGGGACAGGTGAGGGCGGGACCCGCGGTTCCCGATCGGATGACCTTCGAGCCGATGCCTCTCGGATGGGTGTTCTCCATCGCGGGAACCCGCGCTTCGATGATGCTCCGGGCGGGACCCGGGTGGACCGGGTAGGCGGGCCGCAGCAGGTGGTGGCCACCTTCGACGCCTACGGCGAGGCCGAAAGGGCCGTCGACCAACTTTCCGACCTTGGTTTCCCGGTAGAGAAGACCGCCATCGTCGGCCGCGGCCTACACACGGTCGAGAAGGTCACAGGTCGGCTGACCTGGGCCTCCGCCGCCGGCCGGTCGGCGCCGGCCGGTGCCGTCACCGGAGCGATGATCGGCTGGGTTTTCGGCCTGTTCAACTGGATCAACCCTCTGCAGGCGGCGGTGCTGCTCGCCCTCTACGGCGCCGTCTTCGGCGCCGTCCTCGGCGCTCTGGTGGGCCTGCTGACGTACGCGCTGAGCAGGGGCCGTCGGGATTTCGTCTCCGTGTCGGCGCTGAGCGCGGACCGCTACGACCTGCTCGTCGACGCCGACGTGGCGGAGCAGGCGGCCAGGCTGCTCGCGGAGACCGAGTTCGGCCGAGTGTCGCCGGCCAGGGGCACCCGGACCTGACCCCGGGACCCCTGCCGGCGCCCAGGCTCATTCCCGGGCTACCGGCAGAAGCCCGGCCCTGCGCCGCTCGCTGTAGCGGACGAACGCAAAGGCGTCCCGGGCCGCCTCGATGCCGTCGTCCGCGAGCCGACCGGCGAACCGCTCCCGGATGGCCGTCTCGACCGCGGTGATCGAAACGATTCCGGTCAACGTGGCAAAGCCACCGAGCAGCGCGGTATTCGGTAGCGGATGCCCCAGCTCGCGCTGGGCGATCTCGCTGGCGGGCAGGCTGATCGTTCGCTCGGGCCGGTACCGGGTGAGCCCGGGCAGCCCGAAATCGTCGAGGTCGCGTGCCGAGTCGAGCAGGATGAACCCGTCCGCCCCAAGTCCATGGAATACGTCGGAGACGTGCAGCAGCGCCGCGTCCCGGACGATGACCGCATCCGGGAACACGACCGGTTCCCACCCGGGCAATGGATCGTCGTCGATCCGGCAGCAGGCGACCGTAGGGTGGCCGATGTGTTCCGGCCCGCCGGCCATGGCTGCCTGTCCGTAGCGACCCTCCGTAACTGCCGCGATGGTCAACAGCTCGGCGATGGTCAGCACGCCTTGGCCGCCGAACCCGTGAATTCGTACCGCGAACATGATGGACCTCGTCTCTCCCGACCGGGCTGCTCTCGACGCTGCTTCTCGACGCTGCTCGCGACGCCCCCGTCAGCTGCCAGGCTCCTCTCCGCGGCCCGGCAGCGCGGTGAGTAGCCAGCGGCGGGGGCGACCACGCGGGCCAAGATCGCCATCGTGCGGTCGTCCCCGCCGACCCCGTGCGCATGAATGGCGAGCTGCGCGAAAAGGAGGATCAAGCCACGACCGCGACGTGTCCCCTCAACACAAACCCCAAGGTCAGCGGGCTACCGCCGCTCACCCCTGAATGGACACGCGCGAACCTCGCGGCCTGCTCGCCGTGTCCGGCCGCGTCGCCGACGCAGATGGCGAGCCGGCCCTCGCCGACATCGACCACGTCCACCCAGTCTCCGCTCGAACCAGGAGTCGCGGGATGCGACCGCCAGGAGACCCCAGCCGGTGGGCGTTCTCTCTCACGCCCCCGGTCACACAGGCCGCGAGATCGGTCTCGTCCCAGGATTCTGCAGCCGGAAAGTTGCACACGGACAACCTCCAGAACGGCGCCTCGCGGGGAGAACTCAGTGGCCCTTGGGGGACGTAATGAAGTAACAAATACGTGATCGAGAGCATCATCGCAGGTCACAGGCCTGTGGAGGGTTCGAAACGCGCAAGTTATTTCATTTCGACTCCTTGGCATCTCAGACCCGTGCTCAGGCCTGCACCGACAACAGGTCATTCATTCGACTTCAGTCATCCGCTGAACATCAATATTGACGATCAGATCGGCCCAGCACGCATACTGGCCGACCGCACGCCCCTGCCGGGTCACCCGCAGGACTCGTGCCGGACGATCGGGACCGGCCTTGACGACCGTCTCCTCGATGAGATGACCACCCGCTGTCATCCATTTCATGTGTCACCGCCTTCC
>NZ_CDWTMG010000366.1:0-3205 GCF_977945845.1 Frankia sp. CcMO1 | reverse complement strand
AACCCTCTACAGGCCTGTGACCTGCGATGATGCTCTCGATCACGTATTTGTTACTTCATTACGTCCCCTACGCGACCTTCATCGCGTCCTACACTCCCGGTATTCGCTGGACGTCCCGGGGGGAACACTTGAGCGACTACGACTACTTCGTTTCGCACGCACCGGAAGATCAAACCTGGGCTGAATGGATTGCTTGGGAGCTGGAGGAACATGGCCAACGGGTGCTATTGCAGGCGTGGGCGGAGATCCCCGGCGTCAACTGGACGAACCTGGTGAACGAGGGCATGCGGAACTCGGCCCGGACCGTCGCAGTCGTGTCGCCGGCCTACGTCGATTCGGACGAGCTGTCCGCGCAGTGGCAGGTGGCGTGGCGAGAAGATCCAGCGGGCAGGTCCGGGAAGCTGCTCGTCGTGAAGGTAGCGCCCTGCGATCCGGGTGGCTTCCTTGCGACCGTCAGCCCAGTGGATCTGGTCGACCTGGCGGAAGCAGAAGCCCGCCGGGCCTTGGTGACGATGGTCGAGCAGGTGGCGTCCAAGAGTTCGCGGCCGGACCGCCGTCCGGCCTACCCTCGCGCTGTGCCGGTCCGGCCGGTCTTCCCAGGGTCGGTCCGATTCCGGCGGGACGGCGCGGGTGAGGCGCCGCCGGCTTCGCTGGCCCGCCGACGGGTGTGCTTGATCGTCGCTGTCGAGGGCTGGGCGGAGTCGGCGCTGCTCGAAGGGTTCGTCGGCGACGAGCGGGTGGCTGCAGGTGCAGATCCTGACGCGGATGCGGCCGTTCGACTCGCTGTCGGCCCTCAGGTGCTGTGGCTGGCGCATCAGGTGGTACTCAGAGCAGGTGTCGAGCATGATTCGTGCGACGTAGTCGCCGCCCGGGACGGCCTGCTGCTTCTACTGCCGCCGGGGTTGGACGACGCGACGACCATCTCGTCGCTGATCGTCGGGTTCGGTGACGGGGTCCGGGCGTTGAACGGCCGCCCGGACGGGCTCCCGACGATCCAGCTGCGGGTGTCGCTGGCGGCCGGACCGGTCTACCTCGGGGCAACTGCCTTCGAGGGGGCCGGAATCGACCGGGCACGGCGTCTCGCCGCCTGCCCCGCGCTGGGCACAGCCCTGTCGGCGTCTGCGGCGTCCGAGGTGGCGGTGCTGCTGGATGCAGACCTGTATCGGGACCTCAAGGAGGCTGGTACGTCCGTCGCGTCCGCCGCGTTCTCACGGGTCCGCCTCGGCGCCGTCCCTGGTACACGTCGCGTCGAACACGCATGGCTGCTGGTCTACTCGGCGAACTCCGTCCTGGGCCGGCTCGACGACGCTCGGCTACGTCGGGCGGTGTCCGCGGCGTCGCTCGGCGGTGGGGTCCCGGGCGCGATCACAGGGCTCGCCGCAGCGGAGGCATGGCGTCATCTCGGTTCCACAGCCCAGCCGGGCGTGGATCAGGACGCCGACCCGAGCGGGGGTACGGGCGGCGCCGGACCGCTGGACACCGCCGCCACCGAGGAACATCCGACCGTCGAGCAGCCTCTCGCGCCGCCCGGAGACGACTGGGCTACCGGCGGCCACGAAGGGCTCGACGAGTTCACGGACCCGGTGTCCAGCGGCGACGACACCGGACTGATCCACGCCGATTCGTCCTACGGTATCGACGAGGGCCTCAGCGGCAGTGCATCGCTCGACCTCGGCTCCGGGTGGTAGGTATTCGCCGTCACCCGCCATATCTCTACCTGGCGCCCGGTCGCGACGGCGAGCCTCGCGCCGTCCGGACTGAACGCCAAGTGGTCCACCCGTTCCGAGGTCGTGACCGGCTCACCCAGCGGTGTGCCGTCCGCAGCGTCCCACAGACGGACGTAGGTCGCCCCGCCGGTCGCGACAGTGCCTCCCGTCGGACAGAACTGGACAGTGACCAGCTCGGCAACGTCGACCCGGCAGTGGTCCAGGACGAAGCGGGGAGCCGCCTCCGGAAGATCCCAGACCCACACCTTGCCGGTCCGGGCGCAGGCGGCGGCGATCGTGCGGCCCTCGGGGCTGACCGCCACGTCGCGGAACTCGATGCCGGGGGTCGCGGCCAGTTCGGCCACGAGTAACCGGCGGTCGACGTCCCACACGAGGGCGGTGTGGCCGACGACGACGAGGTTCCCGCCGCCCGGCCCGAGGGCGGCGTCCGCGCCGACGACGGCACCGGACCCGCCGATCAGTCTGGTGTCGAACAACAGTTCGCCGGTGACCGTGTCCCAGACCCGGACCGACGTGTCCCCGTACGGCCCGCCGACTGTCGCGACGCGCTGTCCACCAGGGCTGAATGCGGCGTGGGCGATCGCGTTGGTCCGCGTCGACGCGACGGCGAGTTCCGTGAGCTGGTCGCGGCTGCGGCAGTCCCAGACCCGTGCCACCCCGTCGCGGCCGGCGCTGAGCAGCCGCCCCCCCACTTGGTCGTACCCGACGTCGGCGACCCAGGCGCCGTGCCAGATCGGTTGGGACAGCGCACCGGTCAGCGAGTTCCAGGTCCGGACAACTCGGTCGCGGCAGGCTCCGGCCAGCTCCACGCCGTCAGGGGCGAAGGCAACGGCGTTGACTGTTCGCGCCACCGGAAGGAACGACAGCAGGGGCGTCAGCGCCGGCGGCCGGGGTGGGTGCCGACGACCGGCAGTTCGCCGACGGGCTTTCTCTCTCACCGCTCGACGCGCCAAGCGGACCGCGCCGCGTACGACGGCTAGTTCCGGCGAGTCGTCGATCAGGACGGGTTTGCCGAAGCATTCGGCCAGCATCGTCGTGACCAGCGGGATGCGGCTGCTTCCGCCGACCGGCACGATGACGTCGACGTCCTGCCAGCGGGTGTTGCTTCTGTTTACCGTGCGGTCACATATGGCGATCGTTTCGGCCAGCACGGGGCGCAGGTCGTCCTCCCACTCCGCGCGCCGCAGCGTGAACGGCAGCATCGGTGTCCGCTGCAGCGAGGGCAGCATTTCGGCGTACCTGTCTACCGAGTCGGGTAGCCGGCGGGAATCGCACCCGCCGGCTCCCACGGATCCGTACGTGAACCTCTCGGTTCATACGGCTCTTACCGCCTGGCGAACGAGCCTCCGCAGTCGGTGACCCATGCCCAGTGGGCGAAAAGTCCGGGTTCGTTGGTGACGACCCTTTCCCACCAGGCTTCGAGCCGTTGTTTACGACGCAGCCGTCTGTATTTCTTGCGGTCCCAACGCATCAGGTAG
>NZ_CDWTMG010000365.1:0-3234 GCF_977945845.1 Frankia sp. CcMO1 | reverse complement strand
CCCCAGAAAGTGCCGCTGTGCACGGATTACCTCTTGGGCCCGGGCGGGCGTGTCGGTGGTTTGCTGGTATCCGGGGGGAGACCCCCGATTCTGATCACGTGATGCTTCCCTCGGGTGCCGACATCCTCTCCATGGCGGTATGTTTCGTTTCCGTTGCCGATACGTTCGTTGTCGGTTCGCCGACGGCGAAGCGCCGTCGGGGGCGGAGACGGCCGCGCATGTCATATTGGAAGCAACCCCGGGCAACACCCGGTCGATCGCCCGCCTTACATGATGAGGCGGTACCGCTCAGGCTTGTTCTTCCGCGAAACACGCACCGCACGGGAGTATGAGCATGTTGTAGTCGCCGCCCAGGTGAGACCGCGATCGCCGCGGGGTCCGCCGGCGGCTCGTTCGAGGAGCAACCTCCGTGACCGCAACCACTGACCAGCCGACTTTCGGTTCCACCACGTCGGGCCTCGCCGGGCTCAGCCCGCGGCCGTCCGACGACGATCCCGCGTTCGCCCTGCACCGCGGAGGGAAGATCGGCATCGACGTCACCGCTCCACTGAACAATCGGGAAGACCTGTCCCTGGCCTACACGCCCGGAGTCGCGCGGGTGTGTACCGCCATCGCCGAGACTCCGGCCCTCGCCGACGACTACACCTGGCGGTCGAATACCGTCGCCGTGGTCACCGATGGGACGGCTGTGCTCGGCCTCGGTGACATCGGCCCCGCGGCCTCCCTACCGGTGATGGAGGGCAAGGCCGCGCTGTTCAAGCACTTCGCTGACGTGGACGCGGTGCCACTGGCCCTCGCCTGCACGGACGTCGAGGAGATCGTCGACACCGTCGCGCGCCTCGCCCCGAGCTTCGGCGGGATCAACCTCGAGGACATCTCGGCACCGCGCTGCTTCGCCATCGAGCGCCTCCTGCAGGACCGCGTCGACATTCCGGTCTTCCACGACGACCAGCACGGAACAGCCATCGTCGCGCTGGCCGCGCTGGAGAATGCGGCGAAGCTCACCGGACGCACCCTCGGTGATCTGCGTGCCGTGGTGTCCGGCGCGGGCGCCGCCGGCGCCGCCGTGGCCCGCATCCTGCTGGCCGCCGGCATCGGGGACATCGCGGTCGGTGACAGCCGCGGCATCCTCTACGCCGGTCGGGACAACCTCACCCCGAGCAAGGCCGCGCTCGCCGCCGAGACCAACCGTGCCGGCCTGACCGGGTCCATCACCGACGCGCTCGCCGGCGCCGACGTCTTCCTCGGGCTGTCCGCCGGGCAGGTCCCGGAGGAAGCGGTCGCCACCCTGGCGCCAGAGGCGATCATTTTCGCGATGGCCAACCCCGATCCCGAGATCGATCCGGCGGTCGCCCACAAGTACGCGCGGATCGTGGCGACCGGTCGCAGCGACTACCCGAACCAGATCAACAACGTCCTCGCCTTCCCCGGAATCTTCCGGGGATCGCTCGACGTCCGGGCCAGCCGCGTGACGGAGGGCATGAAGATCGCCGCCGCGAGGGCGCTCGCCGGGGTGATCGCGGACGAGCTGGCCGAGGATCTCATCATCCCGAGCGTGTTCGACGACCGGGTCGCCCCGGCCGTTGCCGCGGCGACGGCCGCGGCCGCGCGGGCGGACGGGGTGGCCCGCCGCTGACGAGGGCCGGCGCCGGCTGATCGTCGGCGTGCCGGCCAAGGACGTCCAGGGATCCCGGTGCACCTTCTCCGGGGTCCCTGGACGTCTCCACGGGGCCCGTGCCACGCGGGGTCTCCCCCCTTAGACGGTCGAGGCCCCGCGTCCCGCTGCGGGTCCCTGAGCCGCGTTCCCGGGCCGTTTGCGAGACCGCGTGCTCTCAGACCCGGCCGCATCCCGGGCAGGGCCGGTTCTCCGCCGCCTCCGCGAGCGGGCGCAGGGTCCCACATCCCTTGTAAGAGCAGCACACGAAGTCGGCGGGAGCCACCGTGATGACCGGTATGCCGTCCACGATGACCGTCGCGGGTGCCTCCGGGATGGGCGCGGGGTGTCGGCGGCGCCAGCCCAGCCGCCGGCTCGACCCGTTTCTGCGCGGCGAGTCGGGCATGTCCTCGTGGGTCACCACGGCCCGTTTACCATTGGACGTCCACCCTTGTTGTTCCCACGGTGTCGAGTTCAGCACACCGGCGTGGCAGGCGCGGTTGCCGGCCCGGATGGTCCCCTTCGTCCGTGGCGTCGCCTGTCGGTTGTCCTGAGCAGATCCGCGCCGGTCGGCCTCGCTCGCGTCTGCACGCCGGTAGCCGTAGGTTCGAAGGGTGCTAGCCGCCGCCGCCGTGTCCCTCCACCCCGATTCTCCGCTCGACGGCCTGGCCATCGGGGAGCAGCCCGAACCCGCGCCGCTCGACGGGTGGGTCACCGTCACGGTGCGGGCCGCCTCGCTCAACCATCACGACCTGTTCAGCCTGCGTGGAGTGGGCCTGCCGGCGGATCGGCTCCCGATGATCCTCGGCTGTGACGCCGCCGGGGTGACCCCCGACGGGCAGGAGGTCATCGTCCACAGCGTGATCGGTGATCCGACAGCGGGCGGGGGGGACGAGACGCTGGACCCGAAGCGGACCCTGTTGTCCGAGCTGTACCCGGGAACCCTTGCCGAGCGGGTCGCCGTGCCGCGGCGCAACCTGATCCCGAAGCCCGCCGGGTTGTCGTGGGAGGAGGCCGCCTGCCTGCCGACCGCCTGGCTCACTGCCTACCGGATGGTCGTCTCCCGGGCGGGGCTGCCCGCCGGGGGCGGCGGCACCGTGCTCATCCAGGGAGCCGGTGGGGGGGTGGCCACCGCGGCGCTGTTGATCGCCAAGGCCGCCGGGCACACCGTCTTCGTGACCTCGCGGGACGAGACCAAGCGGAAGCGGGCGGCCGCCCTCGGCGCCGACGAGGTTCTCGACCCCGGTGCCCGGCTGCCGCGCCGGGTCGACGCGGTCATCGAGACCGTCGGCGCCGCCACCTGGGGTCACTCGGTGAAGGCATTGCGCCCCGGCGGGCGCATCGTGGTCTCGGGCGCCACCAGTGGTCCGAACCCGCCGGCGGACCTCACCCGGATCTTCTTCCTCCAGCTGTCGGTGATCGGTTCCACCATGGGGAGCCGGGACGAGCTGGTCGACCTCGTCGCGTTCGCGGAACGGACCGGGGTGCGGCCGCTGATCCACGAGGTGCGCCCGCTGGCCGATGCCCGGGCCGCCTTCGAGCAGCTGCTCGGCGGTGAGTTCTTCGGCAAGCTGCTACTC
>NZ_CDWTMG010000364.1:0-3258 GCF_977945845.1 Frankia sp. CcMO1 | reverse complement strand
AAAACAGGCTCTTACAGATGGATGCCGAGGCTGACCGTCACCCGGTCGGGGACCGTGCACGGCGGCGCGCCCGGCAGTGCCAGTGCCACTCCGCTCGGGCGCGTCCGCCACGTCGTCGACCCCGCAGGCAGGTCCGCCGTGCCGTGCGCGAACCAAACGCGCAGTTCGTCGCGTGGCACGCGGCCCTGCGCGCGGTCGTCGGCGCGGATCTCGACGACGTCGGGGCCGACCTCGATGACGACGTCGGCGGGCGACGAGATCCAGGCGTCGTCGAACGCCGTGAACCTCAATCGGCCGGTCCAGGCCTGGATCATCTGCCTGTCCTCCCTCGTGGCCGCGGCGGCAGGGCTCCGCCCTGGATCCGGAGTCCGCGGGTCTTCCCTCTACGGGCTCGGTCCTGGGCGAAACCGGCACCGGTGTAGGGGCCCACGTCGGTCTCGCTGCGTACAGCATTGCGACACTGGGCGTAACGACGCAAAGAAGCAAAATGAGCGGTACGTGGATTCCATCCGTGTCCGTCTGTGGGATCCTCGGCGGCTACATTCAGTTCATGTCGGACGAGCCCAGGCTTGCGCGGCGGGAACTCGGCCGGCGGCTGCGCGCCCTCCGCCGGGAGGCCGGGCTGACCCAGGAGGACGTCGCTGCCGAGCTGGACGTCTCGGTCGCGACGCTGCGGCGCATCGAGTCCGGTCAGACCGCCGTGAAGACGGGCAACGTCCTGCTGCTCTGCCGCCGCTACCGCGCCTCGTCCGAAGCCACCGATGCCCTGGTCGCGCTCGCGGAGGGAACACGCGGCAAGGGGCTGTGGGAGGACAGCGGCGTCGTCCCCGACTGGTTCGGTGTCTGTACCTCGGGCTGGAGCACTCCGCCCGGCAGGTGGAGACGTGGGGACCGGAGCTGATTCACGGGCTGCTCCAGACGGAGGAGTACGCCCGTGCCGTCATCGCGGGCATGGACGACGAGGTCGGCCCGGAGACGCTGGAGCACCGCGTCCGCCTGCGGATGGAACGCCAGACGGATGTCTTCGGGCGGGCCTCCATCACGGCGATCCTCGGTCCGGGGGCGCTGGCGCTCCGGGTGGGGTCGCCCGACACGATGCGCCGCCAGGTGGCGCACTTGCGATCGCTCGCCGAGCGGCCCAGTGCCTACGTCGGCGTCATGCCGTGGCGGGCGGGTCCGCGACCATCGCTGTCGGCGTTCACGATCCTGAGCTTCGATGACTCCGAGGACCCCGACATCGCGTACATCGAGCTCGACACCAGCGCCGTCTACCTGGAGAAGCCGGGCGAGCTGGCGAGCTACCGCCGGTCGTTCGCCCGACTGCACGAGCGGTCAATACCTGTGAGGGAGTACAGCGAATGAGTGACGAGACACCGTGGATCAAGGCGATCGCGAGCGGCTCGCAGGGCGAGTGCGTGGAGATGCGCCGCCTGGGCGACGTCATCGAAGTCCGTCACAGTGCCGATCCCCAGGGGCCGGTGCTGCGGTACACGCCGGCCGAATGGGCGGCGTGGCTGGACGGCGCCAAGAACGGTGAGTTCGACCATCTGAGCGGTGGGCGCTCGTGAGTCCCGGCTGACGACCAGGGCCCGGGCGCACGAAGGCGCCCGGGCCCTGCTCGGGTGGCGGAGGATAGGGGATTTGAACCCCTGAGGGTGGTTAACCCAACACGATTTCCAATCGTGCGCCCTAGGCCACTAGGCGAATCCTCCGCTGGGGAGTCTAGCGAACCCGGACGCACCTCCCGTGCGCCCGGCGCCCCCGCGAATCGGCCGGCGCTCCGCGAAAAGGACCCCCCGCGCACCCGCCAGAGCCTGCCTACCCTTGCTGCCTTCCGGCCCTGGGGGAGTTCAGCGGGGTGACGCCGCACGAGGGGTCTGCCCATCACCGTACCCCCTCCCGAGGTTCGCCCGCGAAATCGGGGTGCCGCGGGTGGCTGAAATCGGTTACACACCCCGATTTCGTGGGCGAACCCTGGCGCGTCGGTGGACGTCGGTGGACGCGCCTAGGCTTGGCGCCGTGTCGACCGCCCTGTACCGCCGGTACCGCCCCGAGACCTTCGCAGAGGTGATCGGCCAGGAGCACGTCACCGAGCCGCTGTCGGCGGCGCTGCGGGCCGACCGGGTGAACCACGCCTACCTGTTCTCCGGTCCCCGCGGCTGCGGCAAGACGACGAGCGCCCGCATCCTGGCCCGCTGCCTCAACTGCGTCCAGGGGCCGACGCCGGTGCCCTGCGGCGTGTGCGACTCCTGCGTCGAGCTGGCCCGCGGAGGTCCCGGCAGCCTGGACGTCGTGGAGATCGACGCCGCCAGCCACGGTGGCGTGGACGATGCCCGTGACCTGCGCGAACGCGCCGTCTTCGCGCCGGTTCGGGACCGCTTCAAGGTCTTCATCATCGACGAGGCCCACATGGTCTCGCCGCAGGGCTTCAACGCGCTGCTCAAGATCGTCGAGGAGCCGCCGGAGCACATCCGGTTCATCTTCGCGACGACGGAGCCCGAGAAGGTCATCGGCACGATCCGGTCGCGCACCCACCACTACCCCTTCCGCCTCGTCCCGCCGGAGCGGCTGCAGGACTACCTGGCCGAGGTGTGCGAGCGCGAGGGCGTCCCGGTCGGCAAGGGCGTGTTGCCGCTGGTCGTGCGTGCCGGTGGCGGCTCGGTGCGTGACTCGCTGTCCGTGTTGGACCAGCTCATCGCGGGCGCGGGGCCGGAGGGCCTGCAGTACGCCACCGCGGTCGCCCTGCTCGGCTACACCGACGGCGCCCTGCTGGACGACGTCGTCGACGCGCTCGCCGCGGGCGACGGCGCCACCGTCTTCACGGTCGTCGATCGCGTCGTGCAGTCCGGTCACGATCCCCGCCGCTTCGTGGAGGATCTGCTGGAGCGGCTGCGCGACCTGCTCATCCTCGAGGCGGTCCGCGACGGCGCCCACGCGGTGCTGCGCGGCGTTCCCGACGACCAGCTCGACCGGATGCGCGGCCAGGCCGCCCACTTCGGCGCGGCCCAGCTCTCCCGGGCCGCGGACATCACGAACACGGCGCTCACCGAGATGATCGGGGCGACGTCGCCGCGCCTCCACCTGGAGCTGCTCTGCGCCCGGCTGCTGCTGCCCGCGGCCGACGATGAGGAGCGCGGCCTGCGTGCGCGCGTCGACCGGATCGAGAAGCGGGTGGGCGTCGTCGGCCCGCGCGAGGAGGGCCCGGCGCCGGTCCGCCGGGTGCGGGTGGTGAGCGAGCCCGGACCCGCGCCCCTCGAT
>NZ_CDWTMG010000363.1:0-3368 GCF_977945845.1 Frankia sp. CcMO1 | reverse complement strand
CAGATCCAGATCCAGATCCGATACACACCCGTAACATGCGCCGTGCCACCATCCGGCCGGTGGGCTGCTCTGCCAGCCGATCTGCCAGCCGATGGATTCGGCGCATCCGAGCGGTGTCCCGCACGAACCACCGGCTGGTCGCGCTCGCACTGGCTACCGCCTCCGGGGGATACCGACGGCGATGGCTGTGGACGGACTCCCCCACCTGGATCAGCGCGGTGTGCCGCAGCACGGCGGCACCGTCCACCAACCATCCCATCGACCATCCCGTGGGGCAGACCCACTGGTAGCCGAGTCGACAGGCCGCGCCGATGGCCGAGCCGATATCCAGCACCTCGAGGTCACCGAAAGTGCACAGTCTGGTGGATCGGCCGTACGCTTGCAGGTCCATGACCTGGACATCGGGATGTGAACGTAATCCGACCATCACTGCTTGCAGCGCCAGGCGTGACGTCGAACAGGAGAAGCCATGGGTGACCACTACAGCCAGATTGCGTGACGCACCGGGCACCCGACCGCTCCAGTGATCATGACTCGTGGTCAGGATCTCACGATCCGCCGTAGGTAGTGGCCCGTAGACGGTAGGAGCCGAGTAGGACACTCCGCTATCCTCCCCACATACCGGCCTTCGTTTCATGCCCATGACGATCGTGAGACGCCCAGCGCCGGGCATCGAGTTACTCACCGGGTCGACGCTGCCCCACCACATACCACCTGGAGGAGTCGTCTTGAGCGTCGTCCTTTTGCTCACCAACGCCCCTGGCCCGTCCGCCGAGTCGTTTCCGTCGCTTGGGCTTCTCACCCACACCGTACGGGTCGCCCCGCTCGAGGCGAGCGCGCTGCTGGACGCCCCGCCGGTGGATGTGATCGTGGTGGATGGCCGCCGGGAGCTTGTGATCGCCCGCGGTCTGTGCCGGCTGCTACGCACCACCGGGCTCACCACGCCGCTGCTGGCGCTGGTGACCGAGGGTGGGCTGGCGGCGGTGTCCGCGGACTGGGGAGTCGACGACGTCGTCCTCGATTCCGCGGGTCCCGCCGAGGTCGAGGCCCGGTTGCGGCTGTCCATCGGTCGCGTCGCCGCAGCCGGCGGCACGGCCGAAGCCGGTGTCATCCGGTCCGGCGACCTGTCGGTCGACGAGACCACATACTCGGCCAAGTTGCGGGGCCGGCCGCTCGAGCTCACCTTCAAGGAGTTCGAGCTGCTGAAGTACCTCGCGCAGCACCCGGGCCGGGTCTTCACCCGCGCCCAGCTGTTGCAGGAGGTCTGGGGTTACGACTACTACGGCGGCACCCGCACGGTGGACGTCCACGTCCGGCGGCTGCGAGCGAAGCTCGGCCCCGAGCACGAAGCGATGATCGGCACTGTTCGGCACGTCGGGTACAAGTTCGTCGCGCCGCCCATCGCGCCGCTGCCGGAGAACAC
This sequence comes from Frankia sp. CcMO1, assembly GCF_977945845.1. Classification (NCBI taxonomy): domain Bacteria; kingdom Bacillati; phylum Actinomycetota; class Actinomycetes; order Frankiales; family Frankiaceae; genus Frankia; species Frankia sp. CcMO1. The sequence goes on along the minus strand of NZ_CDWTMG010000363.1, from coordinate 1,945 downwards.
CCCCGGGGAGGCCGGCCGGGTCGGCCGTGACGAGTCCCGGACCCCCGAGCGGGTCTGACGTCACCGCGGACACCCGTCCGCCGCGTGGCACCCGGTATCCCGGTATCCCGGTACCCCGGCACCCCAGGCACCGTCAGTAGGACGGCACCGTCGGCGCGAGGCCCAGCTCCCGGCTCCGGAAGCCAGGATTCGGCCTCGCGCCCGGGTTCTCGCGTCCGGGTTCTCGACCGCACCGTCGAAGGCCACCCAGCGTCATACGGTCGTCCGGTGACCTCGCTGAGCTGGCAGCAGACCCTGAGCGCCATGGACGTGGACGACATCGTGAGCCTCCTCGCCGCCGCGGAGCGGGCGGACGGCTCCGGGCCGGTGTCCGAGGACATCCGGCTGGCCCTCCGGCCCGGATTGCGGATCGGCGCGGGCCGGCACCTGCTGGCCGTGTCGGCCGCCGCGGACACGAGCGCCCCGAATATCCCGGACGCCCCTGGTGACCAGGACGCCGCGGACACGTCGACCATGCCGGGCCGCACCCCCGCCCGGCGGATCATCGGCTACGCCCATCTGGGCGGCGTGGACCAGGCGCGGCAGGCCGAGGTGGTCGTCCATCCCGACCACCGCGGGCGCGGCGTCGGCACAGCCCTGGTCGGCGGACTGACCGAGACCCTCGCGGCGCCGTCGTCCCGCCTCGACATCTGGGCCCACGGCGACCTGCCGGCCGCCGCGGCATTGGCTACCCGGCTCACGTTCACTCGCACGAGGGTGCTGCTCCAGCTTCGGCGACCGCTGGCGACCGGGACGCCCCTGCCGGACCCCCGGCTGCCGGCCGGTGTGACGGTCCGCACCTTCGTCCCCGACCAGGACGACCAGGCCTGGCTGGCCGTCAACGCGGCCGCCTTCGCTGATCATCCGGAGCAGGGCCGGTGGGCCCTGGACGATCTGGCCCGGCGCCGGGCCGAGCCGTGGTTCGACCCGCGTGGCTTCTTCCTCGCCGAGCGCGACGGCGCACCCGTCGGCTTCCACTGGACGAAGGTGCACGAGACCGACCAGACGCCGCCACGGAACGCGCAGCCGGGGCCCATCGGCGAGGTCTACGTGGTGGGCGTGCTCCCGGGCGCGGGCGGCGCGGGACTCGGCCGGGCACTCACCCTGATCGGCCTGCGGCATCTGCAGGCCGAGGGGCTCGACTCGGTCCTGCTGTACGTGGACGAGGACAACGTCCGCGCCGTGCGGATGTACACCGGACTCGGCTTCATCACCTACGTCCGCGACGTCTCCTACCACTGGGAGAGGCCGTCCACGGGTTGATCCGGCCTGGTCCGGAAGACCCCCGTGACTCAGGCGCCCTGACGGGTCGCCAAGCCGCGCGCGGGGGCGGAGTCGCCGTGATCGACGTCTATCACGGCACTCAGGTTCGTGACATGCAGCAGGCGATAGGCATCCTCGTTGAGGTTACGCAGCACGAGGCGGCCACCGGCCGACCGCTGACGCTGGTGGGCGAACAGGATGACCGCCAACCCCTGCGAGTCGAGGAAGCTCACCTGCTCCAGATCCACGATGATCTCTTTGACTCCGGCGACCCGTGCGTCGAGCAGTGCCTCGCGCAGGGGATCCAGGGACGAATAGTCGATGTCGCCGGCCGGATACACGACGATGGCATCACGGTCGGTCACCTCAACCCGCACGCTTGGCTCCATGGCTCCGCTTGCGACCGGACGGCGTGAGCGCCACGGGAAGCCGGCCGGGCTGCCTTCCGCGCCGCGCCTTTGGGCAAGCGCGACCATGGCCCCGTACCCCGACCTAGGTACTTCCACACGCGGCCGACCCCGCCGGGGGCGACTTCTCACCGCACGCTCGTCAGCACGCCTGTCCGCGCCCCGCCCGTCGTCATCCGCCCGTCCGTCCCGCATGCTCCCCGCCGCGCGGGATGGGATGACGAGCTGCCCGATGA
>NZ_CDWTMG010000362.1:2858-3635 GCF_977945845.1 Frankia sp. CcMO1 | reverse complement strand
CTGGAGGGCGAAGACTTCACCTACCTGCGGCCCGGCTCCTACGTGGCGTCCGTGACATCGTCGGACGACGAACTGAACCTCGCCTCGCTCCGCGGAACCTACCGCGTCGACCGGCTCGGCCCACACCTCAGCCGTCTGTCCTCGTGGAACCATCATTTCTATCTGCTCAACGATGGAAATGCGGTCAACTTCGTTCATGGCGCTGCGGTCGGCCCGTTCATCTTTCTTGTCCAAGGCGAGATCCTCGCGGCCCTCGCGCTGCTGTCGTCGGGACGAGCCATGGAGCCGGGCCTACACGAGGTCGGCAACCGGGAGCGTGAAATCATCGCCCGGTCCTGGCTGCGATGCTTCAACGAGGAGTGAACGCCCGTGCCCGTCACGAACGACGACATCGCCAAGACGATCCGTGCGCATCTCGACGCGCACCCGGAGGACACCGAGTCCTTGGCCCCTCTGTTGGAAGCATCCCGCGGAAGCGACGCGCCCCTGGCCTCCAGGACGACCACACCCGGCCACGTGACCTGCGGAGTGGTCGCAGTCACCTCTGATCGCCGAGTCCTCCAGATCCGCCACCGCAGCCTGAACCGATGGCTCCTTCCCGGCGGGCACATCGAGCCGGACGACGCCTCGCTCCTGGACGCAGCCCTACGCGAGCTGGCCGAGGAGACGGGGATTCCTCGGGCCTGGGCGAACCCTGCCCTCGAACGGCCCGTGGACGTGGACGCACACGTGATCCCACCGAACCCCGCGAAGCGGGAGCCGGAGCACATCCACTAT
>NZ_CDWTMG010000362.1:0-2605 GCF_977945845.1 Frankia sp. CcMO1 | reverse complement strand
TATGATCTTCGCTTCCTCCTGGCCATCGATCCGCCAGCCGACAACGCCAATGTCGCGCTGCAACTGGAGGAGGTCACTGACTACCGCTGGGCCCCGTTGACCGAACTGCCCGACCGTCTGGGCGACCGTACCCGAGCTACCCTCTTCGCTCGACCCTGAATTGATCATCCGGGACCGACTCCTTAGGAACGCAGAGATCAAAATGGCGGCCACGACGTCCCCTGATGCAGAGGGCATGATCGCCATCGCTAATGTTCTCTACCCTGTCAAGCTACCGCGAGGACCCCGCTCATGCCGTTGCGGATTCTCCGATCACGCGGGGTCGCGGGCGCCAACCTGATCCAGGTTCTGATGGTCGCCACGATGTTCTCGTTCCAGATCCTCGTCGCCCTCTACCTGCAGAACGTACTCGGCTACAGCGCTGCCAAGACCGGCCTCGCGATGCTCCCGGCGGCGGGCGTCATCGGCGCGGTGTCGCTGGGCGTGTCCGCCCGGCTGATCGCCCGCCTCGGGGAACACACCGTCCTGCTGGCGGGGCTGGTGCTTCTCGCCGGGGTTCTCGGGCTGCTCACCCGCGTACCCGTGCACGCGCACTACCTCACCGACCTGCTTCCGGTGATGCTGTTCACCGCGGGCTTCGGGCTCGCCCTGCCGGCGCTGACGACGCTCAGCATGTCCGGCGCCGGTGACGACGACGCCGGACTCGCCTCCGGCCTGTTCAACACCGCCCAGCAGATCGGCATGGCGATGGGCGTAGCGGTGCTGTCCGCCCTGGCCGCCGCCCGCACCGACGGACTGCTCGCCCGGGGCGAGAGCCGGGCCACGGCGTTGACCGGCGGATACCGTCTGGCCTTCACCGTCGGCCTCGGACTGCTCGCCACCGCCTTCGCCGTCGCGTTCGCCGTGCTGCGCCGGCCCGCCCGGTGAGGTGAACTGCCGCGCACACGAGCCGCTGAGCATCACCGAGCGCACGACCGGCCGGCCGCCCGCACCTGTCCACCGTCGCCTACCAGTGGAGTCCCGAGAAGCGGGTACCGCGGATCTCCGCCACGGCCGACCGCCTCAAGGTGCGTCACCCTCGACGTGACCCGCACCGCCCTGCCCGTCACGCACCGCCCTGCCCGTCACGCACCGCCCTGCCCGTCACGCATGGACGAAACGGCCTTCCTGCCCGCTCGGCAACCACAGCACCGAGTAACGGTAATCGAACATAGGTTCGACATCCGAGGTGGGGTGATCTACGCTTGATCCATGACCGCCGCCGATCCGGCCGCCGGGCAGCATCGGGTGCTGTCCGGGTTGGTGGGGGTGGCCGGTCAGGTGGGTGGCCTGGTGGAGGCGCCGGTGTGGTCGTTGTCGGACGCCGAGTTGTACGGCGCCCTGGACGACTGTTCGGTGGAGCTGGCCCGCCTGGCCGCGGTGCGGCTCGCACTGGTGCGGGAGGCTCATGGGCGGAACCTGTCCGCGCGGGAGGGCGCGGCCGGTACGGCGGCGTTGCTGCGGGAACGGCTGCGGATGCGTCCCGTCGACGCCCGGCGTCTGCTTGATCTCGCGATTGCCGTGGATGGCCCGCTGGCCGCGACCGGCGCCGCCCTGACCGCCGGTGTGATCACTGTAGAGCAAGCGTGGGAGATCCACCTGGCGCTGCGTTCCCTGCCGCGCGGCCTTGGCGCCGAGGTGTATACCGCCGCGGAGGCTTCGCTGCTGGAGCTGGCCGGGATGTTCGACCCCGCGGAGCTAGCCCGTCTCGGCCGGCACCTGCGCGAACAGCTCACCCAGATCGATACCAGCCCCGGCGGCGACGGGCCCACCGACAACGGTCACCACAACGACCCGGACAGCCAGGACGGTGCGGGCGGCACGGACAGTCGGAGCGGCACGGACAACCGGGACGGTGTGCCGGGTCCCGGTGGTGATCCTGCGGACCGGCGGGGTCTGTGGTTGACCGACCTCCCGGGCGGGATCACGCGGATCAGCGGCACCCTTGATGCCGAGGCCGCCGCCCTGCTGCGTTCGGCGTTGGATCCGCTGGCCGGACCCCGCCCCGGCGATGACGGCGCCGCCGATCCGCGTTCCCCGGCGCGGCGGCGTGCCGACGCCTTCGTCGAGCTGTTCCACCGCGTGCTCGGTGCCGGCGTTCTGCCCGTGACCGGTGGGGTGCACCCGCATCTGACGGTGACCGTGCCGTGGGCGGCGCTGCTCGGCCACGGCGGGCCTCCGGCCTCGACCGGCTGGGGTCAGCCGCTGCCGGCCGGTGTGCTGCGCCGCCTGGCCTGCGACGCCTCGGTCGGCCGGGTGCTGTTCGATGCGGCCAGCGTTCCGTTGGATGTCGGTCGTGCCTACCGGACCGCACCGGCGGATCTGCGTCGCGCCGTCATCGCCCGCGATGTCTGCTGCGCGTATCCGGGGTGTGATCGTCCGTCGTCGTGGTGTGAAATTCACCATGTTCGTCATTGGATAGACGGCGGAGAAACCTCGCTCGACAATCTGGTATTGCTGTGCGGATATCATCACCGGTTCGTGCACCACCAGGGTTGGACCGTCCGGCTCGGCCCCGACCGCCGGCCCGAGTTCCTTCCCCCACCCTGGATCGACCCCGCACGAA
>NZ_CDWTMG010000361.1:0-3395 GCF_977945845.1 Frankia sp. CcMO1 | reverse complement strand
CTACGAAGCAACAGTCACCATCGCCGCGATCAACGAATGGCTGCCCCGATAAACTTCCCAAACAGGCCCTAGCCGACACGATTCGGGGTTACTGGCGCTGGGCCCTGCGGATCGCCGAGACTGCCCGCTACGATCACACCGACGCTTACCCGCACCTCATCCGGGTGGTCAACCGGGCGGTCGACGTCCGCACCGACAAGGTCGACGAACTGGTCCGCTTCGTCGACGCCTGCCGGTCGACGACCCTGGACACCCCGTAGGACTCTGCCAGGACCACCACGGCAGCAGTGACCCGTCCTACGAAGCGGCGGCCGGTGAATGTGGGGGGCCTGAGCACGGTCTGCGATCCCTGGACCGTGCTCAGGTCCCCACAACTCGGCCGCCGAAGCGGTCAGGGCATCGCCTCCACCAGCGCCTGCCGGATGTCGGAGTTCCGGTTGAACTCCCGGCCGAGAACACTGCCGAGCGCCTTGCGGATCTTCATCTGGAGCTGTTCCAGCGTATCCGGATCGGAAACCTGCAAGAACACCTCGAACGCGGTGTCAATGGTCTCGTGGCCCTGAAGGTCTTCGAGCAGGCGGTGCTTGAATTCCCCCACCGGATGCTTGATCCGGTTGTTCGACATGTAGAAGTGGAACGTCTCCAACACGGATACAAGCTCGTGCGGATTCCGCTCCATCCGGCGCTTCGCGAAGTACATGAACTCCCGGGCATGACCGGCTTCGTCCCGGCTGGCGCGCAGCATGAGGTCCGCCAGCACCGGCTCGCGCACCCATTCCGACATCGTCCGGTAGACCGTGTTCACCGTCATCTCCGAGATGACGGTGGTGATCAGAGTGGCGCTGGGCGTGGTACCCGGTACGTAGGGCTCGCGCAACGCCTCGATCCGGCGCTGGTCGATCTGGGCGTCCACCGCCTGCAGCCACGCCCGGAAGGCGTAGTGGTGCTGGAGCTCCTGGTAGCCCCAGATGTTCACGAAGGCAGAGCAGTCGTAATCGTCGATGAACTCGTTGAGAAAGCCGTGCACCGCTGCGATGGAGGTGGCCTCGCCCATGACCGCGCCCTTGACCAGCGCGATGTACTCGGGCTGGATGAGATCCCTGCGGATCTCATCCAACGGCAGGTCGACCAGCTTCCACTGCAGCCGCTCATAGTGCTGGAATACGTCGAAGCTGTGCGCGTTCTCGATGGTGTCGGAGGTCGCCATGCTGGAATCTCCCCTGGCCCGGTCCCGTCGACCTGTGCAGACTCGTTTCTATTTCACCACAATTAGTTTGACAATATCGGCGGCCGGTCATTGCATCATCCCATCGATCGATGGGAACAGGCTATCGTACCCACGACAAAGTCCCTGGATTTTTATGATGTTCTCGCCCAGGATTCCGGGAAGATTAACCCACGAGTCGATCCGGCGGGCCGACAATACCCATGGCTGCTCTGGCTCCATGAACCTGCTCCATGCACCTGCTCCATGAACCGCGCGAAAACCGCGCGAGAGACCAGGTAAGAGGGAGTTCATGTGACACCTGCTGCGCACGCTGCTGACGCGGGTCAAGAAGCTGGAGCTGCCTGGAACCGCTCAGTGACAGCCTCCAAGGCAAGCCAGACGTCAGCTTCCGCGGCCTTGCAGGACTCCCTGTCGCCCCGCGGTAGCCGCGGGCACGCTGCCGTCCTCGGCGCCGGGATGGCCGGACTCCTCGCGGCCCGGGTGACGGCCGAGTTCTTCGACCGGGTGACGATCATCGAACGAGATGACCTCACCACCGAGGGTACTCGCCGCGGCGTGGCGCAGGGATCCCACCTGCACGCCCTCACCGAACGAGGCCGGTTGTGCCTGGAGGAGCTGTTCCCCGGGTTCACCGACACCGTGACCGGCCACGGTGCGCCCCGCGCCCACATGCTCGTCGAGACCCGGTGGTACGTCCGCGGGCTGCGGTTGTACCCCACCGACACCGGGCTCACCTCCCTGCTGGCGAGCCGGCCGCTGCTGGAGGGCGTGCTGCGGGAGGCCATACTCGCTCGTTCCCAGGTCCGCCTGCTGCAGCGGGTGCGCGCCGTTGGGCTGGTGGCGCGGCCCGGCCCGGGCGGCCCGGGCGAACCCGGCCGGATCGTCGGGGTCCGGGTCGAACGCCTCGATGGCGGCCCGCGGCCAGACGACGCCCGAGTCAACGGCTCCAGCACCCGGCCCGACAGCAGCACCCGGCCTGACGGGGTACGCCCTGCGGATGCGCACCTCGACGGCGGCGAGGTCATCGAGGCGGATCTGGTCGTCGATGCGATCGGCCGCGGCTCCCGGGCAGCGGACTGGCTCGCCGCGCACGGGCTGCCCGTGCCCGTGCGGGAGCAGGTCGACGTCGACCTCGGCTACGCCTCCCGCGTCTACCGGCGACGCGCGAGCGACCTCGACGGCCAACGCGCGGTTATCATCTCGACGATTCCCGGGCTGCGCGGCGGTGGCGCCGTCGCGCAGGAGGACGATCGGTGGATCGTCACCCTGGCCGGCATGCTCGGCGAGCATCCGCCCACCGACCCGGACGGGTTCGCCCGCTTCGCGGCGACCCTGCCCGCTCCCGACATCGCCCGGCTCATCGCCGACGCCGAGCCGCTCGGGGACCCGACCCCCTACCGCTTCCGCGGATCGGTGCGACGCCCGTACGCACGCCTGCGCGAGCCCAGCGCCGGCTTCGTCGCCCTCGGGGACGCGGTGTGCACCCTCAACCCGCTGTACGCCCAAGGGATGACGGTCGCGGCCCAGCAGGCGCTGGCGCTGCGGGACGCCCTGCGGGATACGCCGGACGCGCTCGGCCCACCCGCCGCCCGCACCGGCACCTCCGCCCGCACCGACGCCTCCGCCCGCGCCGGCACCGATCTGCCCCGGCGGTTCTTCACCGCCGCGGCCGTTCCCGCCGACCTGGCCTGGTCCCTGGCCACCGGAAATGATCTAGGATACCCACAGGTGCAGGGACGGCGCACCCCGCGGATCAGGCTGGTCAACGCCTACCTGCCCCACGTGCACGCCGCCGCGCACACCGACCCGGTGGTGGCCCGGGTGTTCATGCGGATCATCAATCTGGTCGAACCGCCATCGGCACTGCTGCGACCGGACGTCCTCACCCGGGTGCTACGCGCCCGCCGCTCCCCCGCGGCGGACCGGAGCCCGACCCCGAACGGATCTGGTCACCGAAGATGACCAGATCCGTTCGGGGCTCTCGCGGGCACCGATCCGCGTCGACGGCGTGGGATGCGTTGCCCGGCCGGAACCCGGATCAGCTCCGAAGGGAGGGTGCTACGGGTCCCGGGCCGGGAATCCCCGCCTCAGCTACTGGGCTGGGCGGGGTTCACGGGTGGACAGCACTCGCGCTCATGGCCGCGGCGACACGTTCATGGTGTTTCGC
>NZ_CDWTMG010000360.1:0-3409 GCF_977945845.1 Frankia sp. CcMO1 | reverse complement strand
GGCGTCCGCCAAGGCGAAGAAGTGGTGTATCATCTCGGTCATCGCCTTCGCGGCCATCCTCCTGATCTATCTGGTGGCCATTGTGATCATCGTCGGGGTGGCGGCGAACAACAGCTGACCGCCCGCTCACCGTGGTAGTGACCCGGCGCGAGGCTCATCGATCATCGAGATCGGATCGTCCCGCCATCCGACTAGCCCGCAACTCGGTAGCGGCCGTCCGCTCGGCTCGGTCGTCGGCTCGTCAGCCGATGGAGCTCCCGTCGCCGAGCCCCGCCATTACCGAGAGAGACGCGAGGAAGAGGAGGCCGAACACGAGTCCGGCCAGGCACCAGGCCAGGCTGCGACGCGATGCCCGGCGCGCCCCGGCGACGTCGTGGGCAAGGAGCCGATGTGACGCGCGCGAGGAGTTGATGATCCCCATCACGCCGAGCGGCGCGCACAGGAATGTCGTCAGGATCGCGAGAGCCAGGTAGTTGCCGACCTTCGGCGTCGCCTCGGAACCTGGCCCCCGCCGCGCCCCCGACCTCTGCCGCGTCCGCGCGTGCCGTGGTGTCTGCGTGGACCGCGGTGCCTGTGCGTGTCGCGGTGCCTGTGCATGCCGCGGTGTCCGCGTGTGCCGCCGGACCGCCTGGTGGGGTTCGGCGGGTCGGTGGGCCTGTGTTCCGGGCCAGCCCGGATGGGGGTGGGGGCCGGTGTCGTTGTGTCGACTCCGCGGGTAGCCGGTCGAGTAGTGATGGCCGCTCGAGTAGTAGTGACCGCCGGTGTCGGCCGCGGTCCAGGGAGCCCAGCGGGCACCGGTGCCCGTCCGGCAACCGGCGTTCGTGCGGGTGCCGGTGTTCGTCCGACCGGTGTGGTTCGTCGACCCCGGGCCGCCCGCGCCCGGTGCCGGGGACGAGGGCGGCCCGGTGAGGCGGGCGTCGTACTCGTCCCGCCACTTGTCGAGGATTTCGTGGGACACGGTGAGGAGCTGCATCGTGCGCATGGACTGTGCGTCCCGGCTGGCGGGATTGTCCGGATGATGGGCCCGGACACGGGCCCGGTACGCCCGGCGGATCTCCGCCCGGTCAGCGGTGCGCGCCACCCCGAGCACGGTGTAGGCGTCGGCGCCGCCGAGTTCGCGAACCAGCCGGTTGAGCGGGGCCAACGTCCGATCCGCTTGACGACGTCGCCGCGGTTCCGATCGGAAGGCACCATGCGAACCGCCATTCCCCGTCGTCGGCCGGGCGCCATCAGCGGTGATGATAGGCGATCCGTCCGCCATCTGTCCGCCATTCGTCTGCCTTTGGCAGATTCGTGCTGTCAGGCCGTGACGTCCCGGCGGGCCAGGCTCACCGCCCCGATCACCGCCGCACCGGCGGCATACAGACCTCCGATCAGCAGCGCCGACCCGTAGCCGGCATCGGCGGTACCTCCCTGGCCGATCGCGTCGAAGACCAGTCCAGGGAAGACCCGGCCCGCTCCGCTCCAGGACTCCTGGACAATGTGCTCGATCGGAAACGTCCACGCGATCCCGACGGCGAGGGTGAGCGCCGTCGACCGCAGGACCAGCCCGAGCACGGTCCCGGCGAGTCCGAAGAAAACGGCGGCCACCAGCGCGTTCAGGTAGCTCGACGCTGCCTCCCCGAGCGCGTCGGCGCTCCACCACGCTGACGTGTCAATGTCCCGAATCCCGGCGACGGCCAGCCCGACGACGATGCTGACCACCAGCGCGGCGACGAGCGCCACCGCCACCAGGACGAGCATGACCGCCATGCGTCCGGCGAGCCAACCCAGCCGCCGGGGCTCCCGTAGGAACAGGGTTCGCAGCGTCCCCTGGCTGTACTCGAGGGTGATGCTGATCGCGAAGACGAGGAAGACCAGCAGGCCGGTGAAGGTGCTCCCGCCGGTGAAACCGAGTGCCACCCCGGACGCCGCGGACACCTGCGTGAACGTGACGTCGAAGCTCGGTGGCCCACCGCTGCCGCCCGGCGGGGAGCCGCCCGGATCGGCCAGTGCGAGGAGCAGCACGGTCGACAGCACGCTCAGCAGGGCGAGGATGCCCATGGCCACCGCCGTACTCGGCCGCCACAGCTTGATCGGCTCGGCGTGGAAGGACCGCCGGGCCGCTACCAGGAGACTCATCGCAGTGTCCCCTCGTCATGACGGGCCGCCGCAGCGGCGGACAGCCCGCGGATCGGACTCGTGGATCTGGTCGTCGTCCCGCCCGTGGGGGGCCGCTGGGAGCCGGCACGCCGGCCGGTGCTGGTGTCGGTGCTGGTGTCGGTGATGTCGCCGCCCGGGTTCGGGCCTGGGTGACCAGACCCTGGTAGCGGTCCTCCAAGCTGAGCCGGCGCGGAGACATCTCGACGAGGGTGATGCCCCGGGCCGCCGCGGCCCGGTTGATCCTGGCCAGCAGGCGGGTGGGGCCGTCGGGGCCGTCGGGTCCGTCGTCTGGGTTCGCGTCGAGGCTGACGACGACATCCCGGGGCCGCCGCGTCGCCGGTACCGCCAGGCCGGCGAGGAGATCGGCGAGCAGCGGGACGTCATCGTCGTGCTCGGGGCGTAGGACGATGTCGTAGGTGGAGGTTGCCATCAGCCGGTCGGTCGGCCCCTGGTAGGCCAGCCGCCCGCCCTCCACGACGATCAGCCAGTCGCAGATCTGCTCGACCTCGGCGAGTAGATGCGACGAGATCAGGACGGTGCGCGCCGTGCGCCGGCTCCCGGCGATGGCCGGCCCGGCGGCGATGGATCGGATGAGCTCACGCATCTGCCGGATCCCGATCGGGTCCAGTCCGTTCGTCGGCTCGTCGAGGATGAGCAGGTCCGGATCGCTGAGCAGGGCGGCGCCGATGGCGAGGCGCTGCTTCATGCCGAGGGAGTACGTCCGTACCTTGTCCGCGCCGCGGCCGGTGAGTCCGACCTCGTCGAGGATCCCGTCCACCCGCGTCGGGTCCTGCCCGCCCAGCACGGCGAGGGAGGCGAGGTTGCGGGCACCGGACAGCGCCGGGTACAGCGCGGGGCTCTCGATCAGGGCGCCCACCCGTGGCAGGTAGCGGGCCGGTGTCACCAGGGGATGACCGAGGACGGTCCCGGAGCCCCCGCTGGGGCGGACCAGGCCGAGCAGCATGCGCAGGGTCGTCGTCTTGCCGGCCCTGTTGGGCCCGACGAATCCGGCGACGACCCCCTCGGGAATCGTGAGGTCGAGACCGGTGACGACGGTCCGGCGCCCGTACCGCTTGGTCAGACCCTGGACGTCGACGGCGGCCGGCCGGTCTGTCTCAGGTGCCGGTCGGGTGGTGCCGGGCCGGGTGGTGCCGGGTGATGGCGAACTGCGCTCGCCAGTGGTTGTCATCATGGGAATCAGACTGGTGTGGCCGCCCCCTCACGTCGTCCGTCCAGCGGCGGCATCGTCGTACGCAATGTGGCGCAG
>NZ_CDWTMG010000359.1:0-3444 GCF_977945845.1 Frankia sp. CcMO1 | reverse complement strand
GGGACGTACTTCCCAAACAGGCCCTACAAGGGAGGCAGCGCGTTCGCCGAGTGCGCCGCTCTTCCCCACACCGTCGGTATGGTCACCGACCTCGATCCGCACCTGGTCCGACGCGCGCTGAGCTCGCTCACCGCCGAGCTTCGCAGACGGGAACGGATGTTGGCCGCGGCCGGAGCGAAGGACCTCGACGCCTTTCGACGTCTGCTCCCTCATCCCATCGGGCGTCCGACGATTCCCCGCCTGCTTCTGGTCGTCGACGAATTCGCCACGCTAGCCCGCGAACTACCCGAATTCGTCGCCGGATTGGTCAACCTGGCCCAACGCGGACGGTCGCTCGGGATCCATCTCCTGCTGGCCACCCAACGCCCCGCGGGGGTGGTGTCACCGGAGATCCGGGCGAATACGAACCTGCGCATCGCGTTGCGGGTCACCGATGCGGCGGAGAGCGAGGACGTCGTCGGCTGCCCGGACGCTGCTCTGATCAGTCCGGCCACCCCCGGTCGGGCGGTGGTACGCACCGGCCCGGGCATCACGACAGCCGTTCAGACCGGGTGGATCGGTGGACCGGATCCGGTCACCAGACCAGGCGGAGACGACTCGTCCGGAATCCCTGCGCCCAGGGTCACCCCGCTACCGTGGCCGGAACCGGGTGACGCTCCACGTCGGGATGCCGACACGTCCCAGGCGGTGCCGGCGCCATCGTACGGACCGCCGTCGGAAGACGTGTCCCTGGCAGAGCCGCGCACCGACCTGGCTGCTCTGGTCTCGGCAGTACGGGAGGCCTCGACGAGGCTCGGGATCCCTCCGATACCCAGTCCGTGGCTTCCCCCGCTCCCTGAGCGGATTACCCTCGACGCCCTCGTCGGGGCGACCGCCGGCCGCACCGACCCGAGCGACCACACCAGCCCGAGCGACCACACCATCGCCGCGGATGGCGACGGTCACCATCCGGCGGACTCCAGCGGACGCCCTGGGCTCCACGCGGACGGTCTCGTTCGGCTCCCTCCCGTTGCCATTGGGCTGTCCGATCACTGTGACCGTCAGCTTCAGCTGCCCTTCACGATCGATCTGGAACACGGCGGCCACCTCATGATCGTCGGCTCGCCACGAACCGGGCGCTCGACCGTGTTGCGCACCGCTGCCGGCGCCCTCGCCACCGCCCTGCCCGTCGGCGAGCTCCATCTCTACGGACTGGACTGCGGCGGCAACGCCCTGGCACCCCTCGCGGACCTGCCGCACTCCGGTGCCGTGGTGAGCCGGGACGATCCCGAGCGGGTCACGAGGCTCCTCGCCCGTCTGGCCAACGAGATCAGCGAGCGGCAGACGATCCTCTCTCGGAAAGGCTTCATGGATCTTGCCAAGGCCCGACGGTCGTGGCGGCCGTCTCCCGGCGATGCGGGCGACGCCATGCGCCCATCGCCGTACCTGGTGCTGCTCGTCGACAGGTTCGAAGGATTTCTGGCCGCCTTTGAGGACGTCGACGGAGGGATACTCGTCGACCAGCTTCTGCGGCTGTTGCGCGAAGGTCAGGCGGTGGGCCTACGAGTGATCATCACTACCGATCGACGAGGGTTGATCGGGCGGCTGGCGTCGCTCGTCGACGAACGACTACTCCTGCGGATGGCCGACCCTTCCGACTACGCGCTCGCTGGCCTGTCCCCCTTCGACATGCCCGGGACGCTGTCCGCCGGACGTGGGGTCGCGGTCGGAGGCCGGTTCCCCAGTCCCGTGGAGACACAGATCGCGCTGCTCGACGCGGACCCCACAGGCCAGGCTCAGGTTGCGGCACTGCGGGCGGTGGGCTCTCGGGCGATGTCCCAGGCGGGCCGATCTGTGGAGGTGTCGCGAAGGCCGCCGGAGCGCTTCGATCGTCGTCCCTTCCGGATCCACGCGCTGCCCTCCCTCGTCACATCCGAGCAGATGGAACGCGCGCCCGGGCGGTCGCGGAGATCCGCGGCGGCGGCCATGCGTCCAGAAAATCGATCTTCGCTGCACGTGCCGATCGGAATCGGAGGGGACGAGCTGGAGATCGTCGAGGTGGATCTGGATACCGACGGCCCCGGTTTCATGATCAGTGGCCCGCCACGGTCCGGGAGCAGTTGCGTTCTACTCACGCTGGCGTTGTCACTCCTCACCGATGGTGCCCGAATCGTCGCGTTGACGCCGCGTCCGTCTCCCCTTCGTTCCCTCGCCCACCGACCCGACGTCGTAGCCATCCTGGACGGGACCATGAACCTCGTGGAGGAGGCGGGAAGCGACGGCACCTGCCGTCGCGGCGGCCGCGGGCGGGGGGAGTCAGCCGTCACGCCGGAGACCCGTCGGACCGACACCATCCGGTCGCTGACCGACCTGCCAACCGGCCTGTCAGGGGACGAACCTCTGGTCGTCCTCGTCGACGACGCCGAGTTGGTCGGTGAACGGGCCGCGGCCGAGCTGGCGGCCTTCTGGCAGGCCGCACGCGACGGCGGCGGCGTGTTGATCGTCGCCGGTACGACCGAGGAGCTGCTGGGCCAGTACCGCGGATTCCTCGTCGACGTCCGCCGCGGTGGGTACGGGCTGCTCCTGGCCCCGGGGCGGCCGAGCGACGGCGAACTGCTCGGAGTCCGGCTGTCCCGCACGATCGGCGGCCCCGCGCCTCCAGGCCGCGGGGTGCTGGTGCGCCGCGGAGCCGTCCTTCCCGTCCAGGTCGCCTGTCCCCCGACATCCGACCTGCTCGCGTCCCCCTCTGCTCGAGTCCCGAGAGGAACAATGCCGTGCGAACCGTGACCACACCGGCGGCCCAACAGGCGGCCGGGCGGATGAGCCGACAGCTACCCGATCTGCAGGCAACCACGACAAATCTGATCAATCATGGCAACACGTTGGCGGACCCGCGAAACTGGGATGGCCCGAAGGCGCAGGTTTTTCGTGCTCAGGTCTGGCCGGAGGTGCAGAGCGCGCTGACCGACCTGCGGACGAACCTCGCCGAGCTCGCCCGCGGCATCACCAAGATCAACCGCCGAACCGCCGCGGCCGGAAGCTGACGGACCACCCCCGGGACCGCCCCTCCCGGGACCACTGTCCGCCGCGCCGGTCGCTCTCTTCCATCTCTTCCATGCCATCGAGGCGCTTTGCCGCCGAGACGGCCGTCCAGATCCCCGCCACCGGAGCACACTATGACCCAGCCGTCCGATGTCACCGTCCGTAGCACGCCACAAGCCGTGACCGCTATCGCCGATCTCACCACGATCATCAACGGCCCGCTGCTCACCCATTTCGACGAGCTCCGCGCCGCGGCGAAGATACTGATCGACCCGGAGAACTGGGACGGTCGTAACGCGGTCGATTTCCGGACCACCGTCTGGCCGGGATACGACCGGACCCTCACCGAACTGCACACCCAGCTGGATCAGCTACGTGCGCGGCTCGCCGAGATTCAGAACGAGATCCAGAGTGCCGGATGAC
>NZ_CDWTMG010000358.1:0-3476 GCF_977945845.1 Frankia sp. CcMO1 | reverse complement strand
GCAACAGTCACCACGCCGCGATCAACGAATGGCTGCCCCGATAAACTTCCCAAACAGGCCCTAGGCGAACGGAGTGCTCAGCCCGTCGCAGTCAGCCTGTCTCAGCCAGCCCGGCAACCACCCGGTCGATCTCGGCCCGGAAATGCTCCGAGATCTTGATGATGTGCGGTTCGCGGAGCAGGTAGAAATGCTCACACGGAACGAAATGGATGTCATGGCTCCCGGTGAGGAATGCCGACCATGCGTCCTCCGGGTCCGGATTCTCCGCCGATCGGTACACGAGGGCCCGGCCGGGCCACGGCCGCGGTCGGTAGAAACGTTCGAGGAGCCGCCCGTGGTTGAAGAAGACGTCGAACTGTTCGAGCCCGCCGAACTGTACGACCCCGGTGAGCGGAATCTGTACCATTTTCTTGAGGGTCGCATTACTGGTGAAGTTCGCCCGCTGTTCCGGTAGCAGCTTCTGGGTGAACCGCGCCAGCCGGCCGCGGTAACCGCGCGCGTGGTCCTCGGCTGCCTTCGACGGCGCGGTGGCGCCGGCCGCCCCGGTATCGCCCGCCTCGGTATCGCCCGCCCCGGCCGACTCGATCCGCAGCGAGGCCGGCAGGTAGGTGTCCATGATGGACAGGAAACCGACCTCCTCTCCCGCGGCGGCGAGCTGCTGGGCGATCTCCATGGCGATCAGGCCACCCAGCGAGTGCCCGGCGAGCAGGTAGGGACCCCGGGGAGCCAGGACGCGGATGATCTCCAGGTGGCGGCGGGCGGTCCGCGCGACGCTCCAGTCCGGGAAACCCCGCCGCTCCAGCCCGTGCGCCTGGAAGGCGTAGACCGGCTGGTCGCCACCAAGGCGGCGGGCCAGTGAGTGGAAACCGAGGGCGAGCGCGCCGGCCCCGGCGAAGCAGAACAGCGGCGGCCGCGAGCCGGTGGTGCGCAGGGGGACAACGGTGGGGTGCCGCGGACCCGACTGCTGCGCGAGTGACAGCGCGCGGGCGAACTCGCCCAGCGTCGGCGCGTCGACCAGCGCCGATGACGGCATGGTGATCCCGAGCTTCTCCGCGACCAGGGTGAGCAGCTCGTTCGCTGCCAGGGAGTCGCCGCCGAGCTCCATGAAGTCGTCCCCGATGCCGACCTCCTCGAGATCGAGGACCCGCGTCCAGATGTCGGCGACGACGATCTCCCACTGCGTTCTCGGCCGGGCGGAGACGGCCGGGGCCTCCGGCGGGGGCGGCAGCGCGCCCCGGTCCACCTTGCCGCGTTCGTTGCGGGGCAGTTCCGTCAGAGGGATGATCGTCGTCGGGACCATCCAGACCGGCAGCTTCTCGCGCAGCCTCCGCCGGATCCGGACCGGGGACAGGGTGTTGCCGTGTACCGCCGGCACGACATAGGCGACCAGCCGGTTCCGCGCCGAAGGATGCGCGACGGCGGTGACGACCGCCTCGGCGATCTCCGCGGAGCTCAGCAGCGCCGCCTCCACCTCGCTCGGTTCGACGAGGTAGCCGCGGATCTTCACCGCTGCGTCCCGGCGGCCGAGCAGGACCAGCGTGCCGTCGGGTTCGAACCGGCCGACGTCGCCGGTCCGGCAGGTGGTCCGGCCATCGGTGAGCGGGGTGAAGCGGGACGCCGTCATCTCCGTGTTCCCCCAGTACCCGGCCGACAGGTAGGCCGAGGTGACCTCCACGTCGCCCACCTCGCCGGGATCGGCGGGCGTGCCGTCCTCGCGGCGCAGTACCACCTCCTTGCCGGTCGCCGGCAGTCCGGCGGGTACCGTGCCCGCGGGCGGCTGGGTGCCCGGCGGGACCTCGAAGAAGCCGAGGGAGGCGATCTCGGAGGCACCGGACCAGTTCACGTAGGTACACGCCGGTGGCACGTGCGGCCGCAGCGCCGTGATGTCGCGTCCGTAGACGGCCTCCCCGCACGTGGTCACGATCCGTAGGTCGGCGAGGACCTGGTCCGGTTCGAGTGAGCCGACGAGGGAGCGCAGCAGGGACGGAGTGGTCTGCAGCGCGGTCAGGTGCTGCGAGGAGATCCAGTCGGCGAGGCCGCTCAGGCCCACCGCCCGGGGATCATAGGCATACACCCCGGCCCCGTTGAGCAGACCGAACACCACCACGGTGATGCCGGCGGCGAACGAGTACGGCAGCACGAGGGCCAGCCGGTCGCCCGGCGCGAAACCGAGGCGTTCGGCGCCGGCGTAGGCGTCGCACAGGAACGTGCCGTTGGTCCACACCACGCCCTTGGGCGCGCCGGTTGAACCGGAGGTGAACACGATGCAGGCCGGATCGTCGACCAGCGGCTGCGGCCACCAGACCGCGTCCGCGCCGTTCGCCGCGATCCACCGGGCACCGTCCGCGGCCGCCGTGGCGAGGTCCAGGACGAGGCGGGGGCCGCCCCCGGCCAGCGCGGCGAGCAGGGCGTCCGGATTCACGCTGGATTCGGCCGTGGCGTTCGAACCGTTGGTCCCCACCGGCTGCAGGCCCACCGTCGAGCGGGCCACGGAGCCGTCGCCCAGGTCGGTCAGCAGGGCCACGCAGCCGGCCTGCCGAACGATCTGTGCCATCCGTTCGGCGGGCACCACCGGATCCAGCGGGACGACCGGGCGCCCGGTTTTCAGCACGCACAGCACGCCCAGCAGGCCAGCCACGCTGTGCGGCAGCAGGGTCGCGACCGGACCGTCCTCGTTCGCGTCGAGGCGGCCGAGGACCGCCATCGCGATGTCATCGGTCCGGCGATCAGCCTCGGCGAAGGTCATGACGACGCCGGGAGAGACCAGCGCGGGCGTGTCGGGCAGGTGCGTGGCGACCTCCCGGAACCGGCTGACCACCGAGGCCGGCAGGTCGTCGAAGTGCAACGCCGGGAAGAACGCGCCACCTTCAGGCGTCGCGACCGCAAGGGACGTGCGCCGACCGCTTTCGTTCAAAGCCACTCCCTCGTCCTGTCCTCTCTCGGCGTCATCGGCTTACGACGGATGACGATGATCTTGTGTCCTGGCCGGTCCTCACCTCGTCAACCGGGTGCGGCTGGTTACCCCTGATCGGGGGGGCGGACCTCGAATCCCGTATGGTCACGGATGCGCCGGGGCCGGTGCCGGGTGGCTGCGCGATGGGACGGGCCGTTTGTGGTAACCCCGTCCAACAATCTCGTACGGTGCTGCCTCGTACGGTGCTGCAACCGTTCGCTCGTGGTACACGAACAGCCTCCCCAACACGCAGTCCGGTATAGCGCGTGCGACTTTATACCATGGTGCTGTGGCTATCTTATGGTCACTCCCGGTAATCCTCACTCAAGGGGTAGTTTGTCGGTGGTAATCGGGCTTCGGCTATGTCCGGCGCAAACGATTGGCCGTGATCCCGGACTAATTTGATCCCGAGTCGGCGGTTCGGCCGATGGTGCCCGGATCCGGTGCCGCCATTCCGCGGCGTCGCGGCCCGGAGCTCGGGGCGGCTCGCGGCCGCACGATCGCCGGCTCCTCGCTCCAGGAG
>NZ_CDWTMG010000357.1:0-3493 GCF_977945845.1 Frankia sp. CcMO1 | reverse complement strand
TTCGAAGAGCCCGTAAACCAGACCCGCCGCGGGAAGGGTAACGCGTTGGCCTGTGGATTCGCGGCGGCCACCGGCTCCATCATCGTCATGCTCGACGCGGACGGCTCCGCCGATCCCGGTGAGATCGACGCCTATCGTGTCCGCGCTTGTCCTCGGCGCAGACTTCGCGAAGGGCTCCCGCTTCTGCGCTGGCGGTGGGAGCAGCGACATCACCCAGCTGCGCCGCCTGGGCAACCGGGTATTCAACGGCCTGGTCAACCTGCTGATCGGCAGTCGCTACACCGACCTATGCTACGGCTACAACGCCTTCTGGCGGCATTGCCTGCCAGTGCTGGAGATGGAGCCCGGCCGCACCGACTCGGTGAAGCGATGGGGTGATGGGTTCGAAGTCGAGACCCTCATCAACATGCGGGTCGCGCTCGCCGGCATGCGCGTAGTCGAGGTGCCCAGCTACGAGCACTACCGGATCCATGGCGCCAGCAACCTCAACGCGCTCTCCGACGGCACCCGGGTGCTGCGCACCATCCTGGTCGAGGCCCGTGGCAAGGCCCGGATCCGGCCACGTGCCACCGTCCCGCCGCACCCACTGCTCGACATCCCCGAGCAGAAGCATGCGCCGACCACCCCACTCGGCCTGAGCACCCCGGCCGGCCCCGCCGCCTCGATCACCACCTCCACGACGCGGCTGGAGAACGCGTGACCCACGATGTGACCAGCAGCATTCCAGGCCTGGGGCAGTTCGGCGTCCTCGGCTCCGGTAGTCGCACCGGAACCGGACCCCACGCCGCGCATCTTCCCGGGTCGCGGTCTGCTGACGACCGACCGAGCGCGTCCGTGGTCGTGTGCTGCTACACCGAGGCCCGTTGGGACGACCTCTGCGCGGCCGTCGCCAGCGCCCACGACCAACTCGGGGTACACGACGAGCTTGTCCTCGTCGTTGACAACAACGAGGCCCTGCTGCGACGTGCCGTCAGCGCCATGCCGGATGTCACCGTGGTGGCGAGCACGGGCCCACGCGGCCTGTCCGGCGCACGCAACACCGGCATCGCGGCCACCACAGGCGACATCGTCGTCTTCCTCGATGACGATGCCAGGGCGGAACCGAGCTGGCTCGAGCGCATGCTTGCCCCGTATGCCGATTCCCGTGTCATGGGAGTCGGTGGTGCCGCCCGTCCGGCCTGGCCCACCACCCGGCCCACATGGTTCCCGCCCGAGTTCGACTGGGTCGTCGGATGCAGCTACGAGGGTCTGCCCACCTCACGGGCGCCCGTCCGCAACCCGATCGGCGCATCCATGTCCTTTCGGCGCTCGGCCTTCGATGCGGTCGGCGACTTCACGCACGGCATCGGCCGCACAGGCACGGACCCGATGGGCTGCGAGGAGACGGAGTTCGGGATTCGGCTGCGCCAGTCCGATCCGAAGGCGGTCGTTCTCTACGAGCCCGCATCGGTGGTCGCCCATCGGGTGACCACCGAACGAACAACCTTCACCTACTTCCGGCGACGCTGCTATGCCGAGGGACTGTCCAAGGCGCGGGTTGCCGGGCTCGTCGGCCAGGAATCAGCCCTGGAGGCGGAGCGGACGTATGTGAGTCGGACCCTTCCCCGGGCTGTCTGGCGTGATCTGTCCAGCGCCGGTCACCGCTCGCGCGCAGCGGCGATCGTCTTCGGAGTGGCCGCGACATCCTGCGGCTACCTACGCGGGCGACTCGGACGCCGAGCAGGCTAAGCACGATGAGGGCCGGCCCGGGAACGTACCCGAGCGAGGACCCGCGCGGTGTGGGTGACGGAGAGCAGGTCTCGGCTCCCCGTCACCCACACCCGGCACGCCTCGTCACGTAGGTCACCCACCCGGCGGCAACCGCTCCCGCCAAACCCCCTGTGCCACCACTGCGGCCATCGTTGTGCCAGACGTCTCAGAGCAGGTTCGCCGGCGCCCGGTAGATCTTGATCCAGTCGACGAACATCGTGACCGTTGGCGGCGTCTGTGCGTTCCTGCACGGGACCACCTGAAAACAGCCTCGATCATGCTGAAGCGTCATATGCATCGGCTTTACCGGGATCATATTGCGTTCGCGCGCATTCGTCGGCCGCCTGACCGTCCAGGTTGGCTTACCGTCCAGATAATATACGATACGATTCGGCAACCATTCCACCCCGACTGTGTGCCACTGGGTAAAATCAGCGTACACTTTTTTTCCAACTGCCGATTATCGCTGCCGAAATGAAGGAAGTTACTGCCGACCTGACGCTGCGGGTCCGGGACCTCAATGACGTCGATCTCCCCGTCGACCGGCCACTTCTCAGACTGCGGCCAGAGCAGTACCACCGCCGAGTACCCGGACCCCCGCTCCACGCGAATCCGCGCCTCCCACCGCCCGTACCGCAGGTTGATGCGGCTGGCGACACCGCCGGAAACGTCACGCCCAGCCGCATCGATCCATCCGGTGAGCCGCAGCGTGCCGTTCGCCACCGAGACGTTGGCCGGTGACCTGGGCATCAGCGGGACCTGCGGCGAGTCGTAGATCGTCCACCGGTTCGGGTCGAGCGTGTTCCCGTTGAAGGAGTCGGCGTAGACCGGCGTTCCCCAGACCGGATTCGGCGCCCATGTCGACGTCGAACCCGGCGGATCACTGACAGCCGACGGCGCGGACGGGGACGGGGACGGGGACGCCGGCAGGGTGGAGGCCCCCGACGACGCAGGCTGCTTGTCGGACGGATCCGACGACATCCCCGGCTGCGGGGTCGACGAGGCTGACGTCGGCCCACCGGGCAAGGCCGACCCCCCATCCTCGCCATCGGACGTCCAAGCCGGTCCGCAGGCGGCCACCAGCACCAACAAAACTATCAAAAGTCGACGGTCGGGCCGCCGAACGGTCTTTCGCATGACAACCCCCGCCGCAGATCGCTCCACCGTGCTCCCCAGACAGCGACGGCGACGGCACCGGCACGAGTAACAGGACCGTAGCCATTGTCCGTCGCACACGGTTCCTCGTGGACACGGATTGCCAACTCCGAAGACGCGGTCTGCCCGGCACCCAGCATGCCATCCGGACATCGGCCGTGGCTATCCGAGGAGATTTTAATTTTAACGTCGACGCCAGGCGCATCAAACCTAGACCGGCCGTTAGAATAACGGACCCGCGGGTCCGCGGCACGCCAAGCATGAACAGGTGCCCGCCACGCAGGGAGGGCCGGTCGGGGCTGCGAAGCCAGATGAGCAAACTATACGCGAGGACGGCGAGACGGAAGCACCGGCAGCTGTTCTGGCCGGCCTGGTTGCGGTTCGGTCCGCCTGATGCATCCCTGACCACACATTGAGGTTGGCGACCGTGCCCGTGTTGTGCGACCGGCTACGGTCCGGGACGGATACGGCGCAGTACGCTCCCTTTTAGTACGCACCCTCGCGGCGCAGGACCGCGAACACGGTACGCCAGAGGATGTAGAAGTCGAGGGGCAGCGACCAGTTCTGCACGTACCGCAGATCCAAGCGC
>NZ_CDWTMG010000356.1:0-3536 GCF_977945845.1 Frankia sp. CcMO1 | reverse complement strand
TCAAGGCAGGCCTCCAGCGTCGCCTTGCCTGAAGCCGTGGTCACGGATCGCACGTCGATACCCACCTGTGTGCCTGCCTGCTGCTGGAGGCCTTCCGCGACCGCGAGAGCGGCATCCTGCGCTTCGCCCGTGACCTCACCGTTCCCCCGACCAGCAATGACGCCGAACGCGGCCTGCGCCCCGCCAAGATCCAGCAGAAGATCTCCGGCCGGCTCACCAGCATCGCCAGAACCGAAGACCGATACCGGGTCCTGGGCTACCTGACCACCGCCGCGAAACACGGCCTCGACCGGTTCACCGTGCTACTCGACACCTTCCACGGCCGCACCTGGATACCCGGCCCAGCCACCGTCACCTGACGACCACAACCCCGCACCACGAACCGGCGCCACCCACGTCCGGTCACTTCACGCTGCCCCCGACCCCGCTCCGCAACGAAGGTGAATGTTTACAGCACCAACCCTCCCGGAGGAGACGACAACCGAATCGACGACCGATCTTGACCTGAGCATGCTCTTGAGCGATGAGGAGAGTCCGGACAACGAACAACGCCGTAGCGAGGGCTACGGCGTTGTTTCCCGTGTTAAGGGTTCGAACGTTGCGCTTCTGGTGCGGGAGACGGGACTCGAACCCGTACGCCCGAAGGCACAGGAACCTAAATCCTGCGTGGCTGCCAGTTACACCACTCCCGCTCGGCGCCCCCCAAGCCTACGGGGAACGGTCATCCCCGGGGCACCGGGACGACGCCGAGCCGCGGCGGCGCTGCGATCAGCCGGCCCGCCTCGGCCCAGGTCGTGGGGCGGCCGAACAGCCATCCTTGGCCGACGTCGGCGCCCACCCACGGCAGGCCGTCGCCGTCGCCTCGTCCTCGATCCCCTCGGTGACGACGACGATGCCCATGCGGTGCGCCATCCGCACCGCCGCCTCCACGATCGCCAGCGTCTTGGCGTCCGCGAGGTCCGTGCTGAGCGACCGGTCGATCTTCAGCGTCTGCACGGGCAGCCGCCGCAGGTATCCGAGCGCCGAGTACCCGGTGCCGAAGTCGTCGATGGCGATCGACACCCCCAGCGCCGCTAACTCGTCCAGGGTGCGCAGCGCGGGGTGGTCGTCCGCGACAAGGATCGCCTCCGTCACCTCGATCGTGAGCGCGGGCGGCGGGACCCGGTACCGGGTGAGCCCGTCCCGGACCGTCCCGACGAAGCCCGGCACGCGCAGCTGGATGGGCGACACGTTGATCGCCACGTGCAGCCCCGCGCGGAAGACGCCGGCCGCGACCGCACCGGCCAGCGTCACGTCCAGGAGATGCTCCCCCAGGTGCACGATCAGGCCGGTCTGCTCGGCGACGGGAACGAACTCCCCCGGGGACACCGGCCCCAGCTCCGGGTCGGTCCACCGCGCCAGGGCCTCGAAACCGCACAGCGCGCCCGTGCTCGGGTCCACCAGAGGCTGGGCGCACGACGTCAGCTCACCCGCCACGACGGCGCCGCGGAGCCGGTGCTCCAGCAGGCGACGCCCAGGACCCCCGGAAGGAGCCGGGAGCGGACGTCGCGGACCGACGCCAGCAGGACCAGTGCCAGCACGGCCACGTCGAGCACGAGGTAGACGACGGTTTCGTACCGGTCGGTGGCCATCCGGCCGAACGGCGTCGCCAGGAGCATGGAGCATGGAGCGCAGCGCCAGCGCTCCCGCGAACCCGATCACGAAGGCGTCCAGGGACAGGCGCAGACCCGGCCAGGACGAGATCGAGGTCCCGGGGGACGCACAGCAGCGCGATCAGGCTCAGCGGGCCGGCAGCGGCGCCGATCATGTCGCCCAGGGCCGGGTACTCGAGGACCCCGCGCTGGGCGTCCCAGTAGAGGGAGAACTGGCCGATTCCCCAGGACGTGACGGCGAGGCCGAACAGCACGCGCCAGACCGGGACCTGGTGCCGGTGACGGGCCCGTATCCACCACCCGAGGACGGCGAGACCGGACCCGGTGGACGAGACGGCCGAGGTCAGCAGGCCCAGGCGGGTCGCGTCGGCCGGGCGGCCGGTGAGCCCGAACCAGGTCGGGAGCGCGGCCAGCACCAGCGCGAAGAGGGCGACGAACAGGACAGCGGGACGCCGGACCAGCCTGGGCCCGCGGTGGACCGGGGCAGGCGTCGCCGACTCGCCTGCGCACCCGCCTGCCGCCCCGCTCACCCAGGTCCCGTCGACCGGGTCGCCCTCCGGTGAAGCCGTTCACCCGGGCGCGCCCGGGCGTCACCCGTGGTGACGGCGAACTCACCCGGGTGCGTCACCCGGCCGAGTCACGTGACCTCGACCTCGACCTCGTGCCAGCCGGTCGCGCCGTCGGGCACGGGTGGCGCGTCCGTGCCGACCTGGACCGCGCCGGTGCCGTCCGTCGCGCGCACCCGCAGCGTGTGCCGTCCTGGCGTGGCGGCCTGCCAGCGGTACACCCACTGCCGCCAGGTGTCGATCGACACCGCCGCGGCCAGGGTCGCCGGCTGCCACGGTCCGTCGTCGACCTGGACGTCCACCGCCCGGATACCCCGGTGCTGCGCCCACGCCACACCGGCGACGGCGACGGTTCCGGCGGACACGTTCGCGCCGCCGCTCGGGACGTCGATGCGCGACGACGTCTTCACCGGCCCTTGCGGCGACCAGCCACGCGACGTCCAGTACCCCTCGTCCCGGTCGAATCGGGTGACCTGGAGCTCGACCACCCATTTCGTCGCCGACACGTACCCGTACAGACCCGGCACCACCATCCGCACCGGGAAGCCGTGCTCAACCGGCAGCGGCTCGCCGTTCATACCGACGGCCAGGAGCGCGTCCCGCCCGTCGGTGAGGGCGGCCAGAGGGGTCGAGCACGTCCAGCCGTCCGCCGACCGGGACAGGACCATGTCGGCGTCCTGCGCCGGGCCCGCCCGGCGAAGCAGCGGCGCGATGCGGGCCCCCAGCCAGCGGGCGTTGCCGACCAGGTCGCCGCCGACCTCGTTCGACACGCAGGTAAGGGTGAGATCGCGTTCGACCAGGCCGGCCGCGAGCAGGTCGTCGTACCCGAACTCGACCTCCCGGGCGACCATCCCGTGGATCCGCAGCCGCCATTCCTCGGCGGTCACGCGAGGCGTGATCAGCGCGGTGTCGATCCGGTAGAAGTCGGCATTCGGCACGCGGAAGGGGACGGCACCGGGCACGCCGGTCTCGACGCCGCGGGGCAGCGGGGGTTCCGGTTCGGCGGGGGCGGGCAGCCGGTCCAGCAGCTCGGCCCTGGAGGCCTCCGCGTCGCGGAGCCGGTGGCCCAGCAGGCGGCCCGCGACGATCCCGACGGCCCCCGCCCCGACGAGGACCGCCACCGTCATCAGCGTGCGGCGGTCCGGCGCGCGGGACGCCGTCACCGGCCTGCCGGGGTCGTCGAATCCCAGCGGCCCCAGGGGCTCGTCGCCCCGGGCGAACAACGGCGGCGGGCCGGCGGGGCGGGTGATCCGGTCGAGCGCGAGCATCGCGGCCGCGGCACCGAGCACGCTCGGCACGACCGAGAGCGGGGTGGCGT
>NZ_CDWTMG010000355.1:0-3574 GCF_977945845.1 Frankia sp. CcMO1 | reverse complement strand
TCCGTGCGTCGGTTTACCTTGCATCAATTCGCCGAGGCGCAATTGGTCGTGCAGAACCCCGACGAGCCTAGTCGACCAATTAATTCTCCACGCTGGAATTACCAAGTGCCCTCAGAGGCATTGAGCGTGCTACAGACATTCGGCGCGCAAGAGTTTGAAACCGTGGCCGCAGCTTATCTGAGCTCGCTCCCAGGCCTTAAGGCGCGTTACGCGGCCGTACGCAAGATGGACCGAATTCCCCTCACGCTACCGGATGGCTCTGAATTTACACTCTCACCAGGGGGTCAGAACGTTCTGTTGAAGCAGATGGTGGAGGAATTCTGCCCCCGCTTCACGCCCGGCGGTCAGATTCTCTACATCGGCGACGCTGGCGACAAATGGGCCCTCTTCGAGCGAGATCGGTTGGGAGAGTTGGGCGTAGAAGTTGATGAGCATGGAAAGATGCCGGACCTAGTTGTATACCTGGCGGATCGCAACTGGCTCATCCTGATGGAAGCCGCATCATCACACGGACCTGTTGATTCAAAGAGGCACGGAGAGTTAGCCGAGCTTTTCGGTGCCTCACGCGCTGGACTCGTGTACGTGTCATGCTTCCCAGATCGGACAGAATTCAGGAAGTACGTTGAGAAGATCGCTTGGGAGTCGGACGTGTGGTGCGCCGATCATCCGACACACATGATTCACTACAATGGAGAGCGATTCCTCGGCCCCTACGGGTAGTCGCTGAACGGAAGACCACAGACCCGTCGGCGGCAAGCCGGACGAAACGGCGCCGGAGGTGCCGCACGTTCGCCGGGCTGGACCGGCGGCGCGCTACCAGCACCTCACAGCGACGATCCGGCGGGACGTCGCCGAGCAGCTGGGCGGGCTCTTGTGGGATCAGAAAGACAAAAGGAGTGATCCTCCGAACCTCACAACGTTGGGTCTGTCCGTCGCTACGCTCAGGTACGACGAGGGGAGCCCAGATGCCGTCGCCGGTGGTCAGTTACGGGGTAGACAACAGCACGATCGTACGATTCGAGATCGAACCCTCCGAGGACTGGCACGATGTCGGCACCGATCAGGTGCTCGGCCAGATCAAGGACGCCGTGGCGCCTGCCGTGGAGGGGGCTCGGGCCGTGCTGGAGAAGGCACGTGAGGCGTCACCGGACGAGATCGTGGTCAAGTTCGGGATCAAGGTGAGCGGGACCACGAACTGGCTTGTCGCCAAGGCTGCGACCGAGGGCAACTTCGAGGTCACGCTGACCTGGAAGCCCACGCCGTGACCGATGGGCATGACTGACACTTCGCCGGCGGACCGGAGCTGGCTGGTCTCGATCCACACCTCGGCGGGCCACTCCAACCCGATCGGGTCCGGGGTCGTCATCGATGAAGGGCGTGTTCTCACGTGCCGGCACGTCGTGAAGCAACACGCGGACGGCGAGCTGTGGGTCGAGTTCCGCGGCACCGAGGACCCGTACCTGCCGCCGTCCCGGGTGGCCGCCCTGCGGATGGCCACGCACCCCGAGGCGGACGTCGCCGTCCTCGTGCTCGACGGTGACCTGCCGCCGGACGTCACGCCCGCGGTGCTGCGGCGGCCTCGGGACGTCGACCTCATGGACAGGGGCTGGTGGGCGTACGGGTTCGCCGACCGCATCGGCAACGAGGCGGACGGCAGGATCGGTGCGCGGCTGACCGGCGGCTGGGTGCGCGTGGACTGCGACTCGCGCTACCGGGTCGAGAAGGGCTTCAGCGGCGGCGGCCTCTGGTCGCCGGAGTTCGACGCGGTCGTCGGTCTCGTCGGTCAGGCACAGTCCCAGGGCGACGGGCGCTCTCTCACGCTGCACGCGATCGTCAAGGCGCTGCCGGACGAGAAGCTCGACGCGCTCACGAACCGCTGGGCGATCGAGTCGGCGGGCGCGGACGCCGTCCATGCCTGGGGCTGGTCACTCGCGGAGGACGACGAGGGGCTCCGGCACTGGCGGCCCCGGGCACGTGGCGTGACCAGCGACGCCGAGCGGGGCTACCGGTTCAGCGGCCGGCGAGTGGCGTTGACCGAGATCGTCGAGTGGCTGAAGACCGACCGCCCCGAGTCGAAAGCGTTGGTGATCACCGGGTCGCCGGGGGTCGGCAAATCCGCGGTGCTCGCGCGCGTGGTCACGACCTCGGATGCCGGGATCGCAGCCGAGCTGCCCGCGGACGACGACGCCCTGCGGGCGCCCAAGGGCTCCGTCGCGTGCGCGGTCCACGCCAAGGGCAAGACGGCGCTGGAGGTGGCGACCGAGATCGCGCGTGCTGCTTCGGCTGCGCTCCCCGAGCAGGTGATCGACGCGGTCCCCTCGATCCGGGAACGCCTCGCCGAGCACGGGCGGCGCCGGTTCACGGTCGTGGTCGACGCGCTCGACGAAGCGGCCAGTCCGGAAGAGGCGCGGGTGATCGTGCGGAAGCTGCTCGTGCCGCTTGCCGAAACGTGCGCCGACGTGGGTGCCCGCGTGCTGGTCGGGACCCGCCGGCGCGACAACGACGGTGACCTGATCGACGTGTTCGGACCGGCACATCGAACTATCGACCTGGACCTGCCGCGGTACTTCGCCCTGGCGGACCTGACGGCGTACGCGCTCGCCACTCTCCAGCTCCGGGGCGCGGAGCGACCCGGGAACCCGTACGCGGACGACGCGGTCGCCGTGCCCGTGGCCGCGCGGATTGCGGAGATCGCCGAGCCGAACTTCCTCGTCGCCGGACTCCGGGCCCGAACCCGCGGGCTGCACGATGACGTGCCGATCGCGGTCGGCACCCTCGGCCCGTCGTCGGGCGACGATCCGGTGACTCCGGCGCTGCGCGAGTACCTCGCCGTCGTTCCGGACGTAGGGCCGGTGGCCGCCACGGAGGCGCTCTGCGCGCTCGCGTATGCGGAGGCGCCGGGCCTGACCCTCGGCCTGTGGCGTGATGCGGTTGCGGCGCTGACCGGCCGAACCGTGGCTCCGGCGGATCTCGGCGTGTTCGCGCGGAGGTCAGCGGCGAACTTCCTCGTCGAGACGTCGGAGCGAGCGGATACCACGACGTACTACCGGCTGTTCCACCAGGCGCTGAACGACAGCCTGGCGACCGGCCGCGACGCCGTGGCCGACCAACGGGCGATCACGCGCGCTTTCGTGGCGTCAGGGCGCGCCGGCGGGTGGAGCCAGCCCTACCTGTGGCGCTCCCTCGGTTCACATCACGCGCACGAAGGCCGCGACGTGGACACCGTGCTCGCGGAGCCCGGCCTGCTGCTCCGAGCGGACCTGCGGCGGCTGATCCCTCTCGCCGGGACCGCGACAACGCACGAC
The DNA here is from genome assembly GCF_977945845.1 of Frankia sp. CcMO1. Taxonomy (NCBI): domain Bacteria; kingdom Bacillati; phylum Actinomycetota; class Actinomycetes; order Frankiales; family Frankiaceae; genus Frankia; species Frankia sp. CcMO1. The sequence goes on along the minus strand of NZ_CDWTMG010000355.1, from coordinate 269 downwards.
GGAAGGCGGCGGGCCCGCCTTCTGCGCCGCACACCCGGTGCCGTCACGACCGGACCCCGCGAGCGGCTGGCCCTGTTCAGCGTCACGGAAGCCTTCGACAATCTCGGGTCGGCGTTCCGCCGGCTCGGCGAGCCCTCGCCCTACCGTGCAACCTGGGCTCGGGTGCGGCGTGGCGCGGAAGAGGTCGCCCTGGAGGGACACACCGGCGGGGTCAACGGCGTGTGCAGCGTCCGCGCCGGGGACCGCGAGCTGCTCGCCTCCGCCAGCGC